>JBBKXV010000192.1:0-3324 GCA_037969665.1 Candidatus Altimarinota bacterium | reverse complement strand
GACCTTGACCACCTGCTCAGGAGTACCCTCAGCAACGATCATACCTCCGCCGGAACCCCCATCAGGACCAAGATCGATGATCCAGTCTGATGACTTGATCATATCCATATTATGCTCGATAATCAGCACCGTATTTCCTGTTTCCACTAGCCTATTGAGGACATTGAGCAGCTTTTGTACATCATGGAAATGAAGTCCAGTAGTTGGCTCATCCAAGACATAGAGCGTCTGACCTGTACTGCGACGAGAGAGCTCTGATGCTAGTTTGATACGTTGAGCCTCACCTCCAGAAAGTGTGGTAGCACTTTGCCCTAAGGTGATATAAGAAAGACCTACATCAAGCAGAGTGGACAGCTTATTTTCTATCGCTGGTATCGCTTCAAAAAACTTGTGTGCTTCCATGACACTCATATTGAGCACATCAGAAATCGTTTTTCCTCGATATGTTATCTCCAAGGACTCAGCATTGTATCTCTTACCATGACACTCTTCACAAGGGACATAAATATCTGGTAGGAAGTGCATTTCTATTTTCTTTAACCCATCTCCCTGACAAGACTCACAACGACCTCCCTTGACATTAAAAGAAAAACGACCCGCCTCATACCCACGCATACGTGCCTCGTTGGTTTTTGCAAAAAGAGTGCGTATATCTGTAAATACACCAGTATATGTAGCAGGATTACTTCGAGGAGTACGTCCAATAGGTGACTGGGTGATGTTGATGAGTTTATCGATATGCTCGACCCCCGTGATCTTATCAAATCCTGTGGGTACAGTATGCGCACCATGAAGCTCTCTTGAAAGATACTTCACCAAGATATCATTGATGAGCGTTGATTTACCTGAGCCCGAAACACCAGTGACGGAAATCAGTGCTCCCAGCGGGATAGATACATCAATGTCAGTGAGATTGTGTAGATTTGCCCCGTGAATAGTGATGCCCTTTTTTTGTTTAGGAGTACGTCGCATTGCTGGTACCTCTATGGCCACTTTTCCACTTAAAAACTGCCCAGTGATAGAGTCAGGATTTGCTTTGATTTGCTCTGGAGTTCCTTCTGCTATGACCGTTCCTCCCTCTACTCCTGCTCCTGGTCCTATATCCAGGATCCAGTCAGCAGTATTCATAGTATCCTCATCATGCTCAACCACGATGACAGTATTACCAAGGTCACGAAGCTCGTGGAGCGTCTTGATCAAGCGATCATTGTCCTTTTGGTGTAGCCCAATAGAAGGCTCATCAAGAACATACATCACTCCCTGTAGCTTTGACCCTATTTGCGTCGCAAGGCGAATACGTTGAGCCTCACCTCCAGAAAGCGTATTTGCTGTACGGTGGAGAGACAGGTAGGGTAGTCCAACATCCTTGAGAAAGATCAGTCGATCTCGTAATTCTTTTAAGATAAGAGTTGCAATTTTCAGTGCGTTTTCAGTGAGAGGTATGGTATCGAAAAACTCGAGCAACTCAACAACATTATGCTCCGTAACGTCAATAATACTCTTACCACCAATGGTGATAGACAGTATTTCCTTACGAAGACGTTTTCCATTGCACCCGGGACAGTTGAGGATACGCATATACTTTTCCGTCTTTTTCCGCACATGGTCAGAGTCTGTTTCTTTGTAGCGACGCTCAAGATTTGGAATAACACCTTCGTAAATACTTGCGTAGGTACCATTAAGCGCTCCACCATTGAGTGAAATATTGTACTTCTTTTTTCCATTACCATGTAGGACTTTTTCTCGGTCTTCCTCTGGTAGTTTTTTCCAGGGAGTATCCAAGCTAATGCCCTCATCCTCAGCCATGCTAGTCAGTATTTTACTAGCCCAGTTCATATGAGCATTGCTATTACTCCAAGGAAAGATAGCCCCTTCATTGATGGTAAGTGCCTTATTTGGCACCACAAGATCCTCATCTACCACTAGCTTTGTACCCAGCCCATGACAAGTTTCACATGCACCTTTTGGTGAATTAAAAGAAAACATAGAAGTCTCAATTTCTGGAAAGCTCACCTGTGGATGTTCTGAACACGCAAAGTGTTCACTATATGTTTCAAGGACATTAGTATCATTGTCTAGGATAGACACAATACCGTGTCCAAACTTTAACGCAGTTTCAAGAGAATCAGCAAGTCTTGTCCTATGTGGGTTAGGTTGTTCGATTCTGTCACCAGAAGAAAGCTCTGTATATATTGGTGCAAAATCTTTGATTACAAGTCTATCCACTACAACTTCTATTGTATGCTTTGTCTTTGGATTGAGATCGATTTCCTCTGCTATGGTCATCACAGTTCCATCCACACGCATACGGACAAACCCTTCTTTTTTGATCTTTTCAAAGGCAGCTTGATGCTCTCCTTTTTTATCTCTGATGAGTGGTGCTAGGATCAGTATCCTCCGACCCTCTTCCATGTTTGCCACATACTCTACGATTTGACTAACGCTTTGTTTGGATACTTCTTTTCCACATATATTACAATGCGGCGTCCCCACCTTTGCATAGAGCAATCGTAGGTAGTCATAGATCTCTGTAATAGTACCCACAGTACTACGAGGGTTACGAGGTGCGCTTTTTTGATCTATAGAGATAGCTGGAGAAAGACCCTCAATATGATCTACATCAGGTTTTTCTGTGGTTTGTAAAAATTGACGAGCATAGGTAGAAAGACTTTCCACATAGCGACGTTGCCCTTCGGCATAGAGTGTGTCAAAGGCAAGAGATGATTTTCCAGAACCAGAAAGTCCAGTCATTACCACGAGCTTATTTCTCGGAATATTGACGTCAATATTTTTTAGGTTGTGCGTTCTGGCACCTCGTACTCTGATTTCGTCCATAGACTATAGGGTGTTGTAATTTTTTAGTAAAATCTTTGGGGGATACTACTCCCTGAGCACTCAAGAGACAAGGGAAAATTGGCTTGGAAAGAGAACGTGGATGAAAAATGTCCATTGAATGCTGAGCAGTTGCCCATCTGCGATGGCAGAACTCTTGAATAATTGTATAAACTACTTTCCCTTGCAACGGATGAAAAGTACTATATATAGATTTTAGTAATTTTTTTTGGAATAAAACATGAGTGAGGATTTAGATGCAATATTATTGAAGGAGTTAAACTATGTAGAGCCTATAGAAGATATTGACCAAGTGGCAAGGTTATTAGTAAGTAAATATAATTTGCAGGTTGATTATATACAAAAAAATATATGGCATACTGAGTACTTGTTAAATCGCATGAATCCACAGGAGTTTTCTACTTTGAAACAGTAGAAGAGGGTGTTAACGTGTCAAACTTCTATAGTTGAGAGTGATACTTATAGTAAGGG
>JBBKXV010000191.1:0-10991 GCA_037969665.1 Candidatus Altimarinota bacterium | reverse complement strand
CTCCTATTACTATTCGGGGAGTCTCTCCCAGTTGGTTGCGTGACGGTATCATGCAGGTTGCCCTTCGCGATGATACTGGACAGATCATGAGCCAAGGCTTTGTTACCACAGAGGAAAATGATACCTTTGTAGGAACACTCTCCTTTCAAGATACCACATCCACCACGGGAAGTCTTGTCTTTACACACAGCACAACCAATGAACAGTATGAGCTACCTATTGCATTTTCAACGCTAAAAAGTACCCTTCTATACTATCCAAATAGCCTAAAGACCACAGTTGCCTGTGGTGAAGTCTATCCTGTTTCTCGAAGCTCTCTTACCCTAGATAGTCCAAAAAATATCTTTGCTTCACTGCAAGAACCTCTCAAGGATAATGAACAAGCTGGTGGGTACTATACCTCTGTCCTACCTGGAATAAGCCTTGATGAAAGTCGCCTCGATGGAAGTACCTTGGTTCTTACTCTAAGCTACTTAGAGGATTTTGCTTTACCAGACTGCGTACAAGACAATGTAGAATCTCAAATAATCAGCTCCATGAAACAGCTACCAGGAGTGACCGAGGTCCTCGTATCATGGAAATAGTCTCTACTCCTCTTTGATAAGGTGAGACCATTTTGCACGCAATGCTACTATCTTCGGCGCTATCACTGTGGTGCAATAAGGGTTCCAACTGTTATTGTCGGAGTAGTTTTGGTGATACCCTTCAGCAATCCAAAATTTTTCTAAAGGGCGTACCTGAGTCACAATAGGAGAGGACCAGATACCTTGCGTATCTAAGGAGGTAATCAGTTGCTCTGCTATTTTGTGTTGCGCCTCATCATGATAAAAAATGACTGAGGAGTACTGCTCTCCTTTATCGTGTCCCTGACGAGCCACTGTGGTGGGATCATGTTGCGTAAAGAATATTTCAAGTAACTGCTTATATGAGATCATTTTAGGATCAAAAAATACTTGAACCACCTCAATATGTTCTGTATTTCCACGACATACCTCTTCGTAGGTTGGATACTCTATTTCTCCACCACTATAGCCACTACGGACTTCTATCACACCCTTGAGAAGTTTTACAGTAGACTCGATACACCAAAAACACCCTCCACCAAAGGTGGCAGTTTCATAGGCTGCACTATATGTTTCTCCTGCCTTAAACTGCATAGATAGTGAGTTTACGCAATGTCTTGCATTGGTTTCTGTTTCTTTTTCTCCTACAAAGATATGACCCAAATGACCATCACAGGTAGCACAAGTGATTTCTGTTCGTCGACCATCCTCATCCAGAGACATCCCCACCTTTCCTGGAATGGCGTTATCAAAACTTGGCCATCCACAATGAGAGTCAAACTTACTATCTGAGGTATACAGAGGCGCATCACATCTCCTACAATGATATACACCATCCATAGCAGTTGAAACGTACTCGCCAGTAAATGGACGCTCTGTACCTTTATCTTCAATAATATGCTCCTCTTCCGGTGTCAATGTGTTCCAAGTCATAGTATTTTTAATTACAATATTTCTAACAAACGCTCTGGCGGCCTTCCCACCACTGCAGTAGTATCCGATACCAATATTGGTCGCTCTATAAGCTTTGGATATTCAACCATCAAGGAAATCCATTCACTATCTTCCCTCTCATCCTTTACAGTGTACCCTAGCTCCTTAAAGATTGGCTCTTGTTGACGCAATAATTCAAGAGGTGTAATGCCAAGCTTGTCTATGATACTAGCGAGCTCCTCCTTACTCAAAAGATTTTCAAGATAGAGACGAGTAGAACACTGTACTCCCCTTTCCTCCAATAGTGCTAACCCTTGTCTGCTTTTACTACACCGCGGATTATGAATGTATGTGTTCATTTGAAAAAATAGTGCTAATGGTTGAGTGTACCATAGCACTATTTTTTATCCAACTCCGATACTATCCTACAGCACACCATAGTTATCTTTACTTGAGGTATTACCCCTTAGTTGCTGTTCATAGATCTGCATTTGTCCATGCTCCATATCTGTAAAACGTGCACCCAACTTTAGTAATATTTTATAGCGAGCTCTCAGTGTTACAACCCTAGATGTATCAGTAGGGTCCTGTAAAAGAATATTGTACTGTGTACGAAAACAAGATGCTAACAACTCACTGTGGTCTTCATAAGTCACACTAAGAAGATGCTCTTGTAATTCCTCGATCACTTTTAGTATCTTCAGATACTTTGGTTCACATGCCGCTCCCGCAACACCTGAAAATAGTACACTAGGAACTAGTTGGCATAGTAAGTTTATAAGGTTTTGAACGATATTCAGTTCATACATCTCATAGTCATCCTTTACTTCCTCTACTAAAAGCTCAAATAAATCCAATGGCCTCTGTTGTGCTCGCAATTGATTGAGAAGCATTGTAGTCGGCATAAAACCATGAAAGATAACGTCACGTAGCTGTTCTTGAATCACCTCCTCAAGATCAAACTCGTCTTCCATATCTCTATTGTATACATGCTCTGCGTGCACAGAATGTGCAGGCATAGAGTAGGGTACAATAGAACGTGGCGTTAACTCTCCCTGCAAATCATCCTCACTTGATTCATCATTATATTGGTATTCTTTCATCTCTAAAGTAAATATATTAGGAATTTTCCCGCATTATCCACAACTATTCACTTATGTCAAATAAACTATTACATCAGAATACCCCATTAGTTTTACAATGTATTTATCATACGATATGTAACATTTCCACCCATATTATGATACAATGATAAGAATCTCAATTACCCACCACCATGACCACATTTATACAAAAAACCTCCGGTGAACGAGAGCCCTTTGATCAATCCAAACTACACAAATCTCTCCGCAAAGCAGGTGCCAGTCATGACATGGCGGCTACCATCACGCAAGAAGTATCAAAAAAGAAGTTGAGAAATACAAGAGATATCCATAAACATACCCTTAAGTGTAGTCTCAAACACGATCTTAAGCTTGCAATGAACTATAACCTCAAGCAGGCACTCGCAGAGCTTGGGCCTACGGGGTACCCTTTTGAAAAATTTGTGGCTGCACTTCTACGAACTAAGGGATATAAGGCTACTACCAACCAACACCTCCCGGGTAAATGTGTGGACCATGAGGTTGACGTTGTCTTAGAAAAAGAAAACTATAAAGCTATGATTGAGTGCAAGTTTCACGCTTATGCAGGATCAAAGCTAGATGTCAAGATTGCACTCTATGTCCATGCACGGTTTCTAGATATTGAATCCCAATGGAAACAACAGGATTCACACCTCAACTACCAAGGCTGGCTTGCTACCAATACAAAGTTTACAGGAGACGCAGTGGCATATAGTGAGTGTTATAACATGAGACTGTTAGGTTGGGGGTATCCCAAGGGAAATATTGCGGAACTTATTGAGGAATCAGGGCTCGTGCCTATCACGGTTATCCCCCATATCAACACCCGTCAAAAAGAATGGCTCTTGCGAGAAGGGATTGTGGTCTGCAGTGATATACTCACCTACCCGCAATCCTTAAAGCACCTAGGGATGAATAAAAAGGCAAGGCTACATTTACTTGAGACCATCAGAAGTATGTGTGGTCCAAAGACGACACAGCATGCATAATCTACAACAAAAACTTTCAAGCACCCTCAAAAAGCGTGGTGCTCCAGAGGCAAAAAAAAAGTTGGCTACCTTGACACGGCACGAACTTCAAGTACTTTTTGAGAGCCCTTTTACACCTATCAACCTCTTTCTACTCCTCCCTTCTCGCGCTCGAGGTCAAATGCTGATCGCTCTCTCAAAAAAGAGTAAACTGCGCACTATCTCAAAGCTTAGTGATGAACAGTTGGTAGCTACTATTGAGGAGCTCGGTTCACAACAAATACGTGAACTCATGGCTAGTATAGAAAAAAAACGAGGAGCTCTTATTCTAGGAAAAATAAACCGTTCCACTCGAAAACACGTGGAGCTTCTCCTAACCTTTGAATCAGAAAGTGCAGGTGGTATTATGGATGTGGATATCATCCGCGTTAATAAAGATCATACTGTTGGTGATATTGTGAATAGGATTAAAGACAAAGATATTGCAAATCGTAAACATGGGGTGGTGCTCAGTAGCAAAGGAAAGAAACAGCGGTATTTACCCCTCCGCAAGCTCATCACAAGCCCCACCACAGAAACTGCTGGAAATATTGCAGAGCACCTTCCCACCATCCATGCACATGTAGACCAAGAAAATATCTTACATATCATTGCTGAAAATAATTGTGATATGGTTGGAGTACTCTCTGAACTAGATGAACTCATCGGAGTAATCCACGTAAATGACCTCATTGATATCGCGTCAGTAGAGGCAACTGAGGACATCTATAAATTTGCAGGAGTACATCCGGGAGAAACAATCCACGATAGTTTTCTCCAAAAAATTAAAAAACGGTCTCCGTGGCTTCTGCTCAATCTTGCCACTGCATTTTTAGCTTCCCTAGTTATCGCTCAATTTGCTGATACCATTAGTCAAATTGCAATCTTGGCGGCACTCATGCCTGTGGTGGCTGGCGAGGGTGGAAATGCAGCCACTCAAGCACTTGCTGTTGCTGTGCGTGGATTGAGCACCGGTACGATTAGCCCTCAAGTTGGTAGGCTTCTCGTCATACGAGAAGCTGCTGCAGGACTCTGCAATGGAGTTATTACGGGAATTGTTGCAGGATGTATCAGTATTCTCATGGGTGGTAGCATCATGCTTGGTGTTGTCTTATGCACCGCACTATCCATCAACCTCTTCGTAGCAGGTGGAGTAGGTGCGTTTGTCCCACTGGTACTCAAACGCATGAATATTGACCCTGCTGTAGCAAGCTCTGTCTTTGTTACTACTGCCACAGATATTGTGGGGTTTCTTAGCTTTTTGGGACTTGCGAGTCTGCTTTTACTGTAGAGTTTCCTCCAAAGATATTATGACGAATATCACCTATGCCCTCTCCTGTTTTTGAGGAGGTAAGAAACACGGGTGCACCATTTGCAAACATCATAAGATCACGTTTTAACTTATGATGTTCTCCACGCTTTACTTTATCTGACTTACTACCAATAATCACAAGCTCGTCAGGATGGTGCTCTAGCAAAAGGTCACAAAGCATATGGTCATCCTCAGTAGGACCTACTTTACAGTCAATAAGTAGAAGAAACTTCGCAATAGGAAGTACTGGGTCAGTAATATACCACTCTATCATTTCTTCTATCTGCTCTCTCAACCCCTGAGGTTGTTTTGCAAAACCATATCCAGGAAGATCCACAAGATAATATGAGTTTGCTACCTGGAAAAAATTGAGTTCTGTGGTTTTCCCCGGACGCTTACTTGATCTCGCAAGACTCTTTCTTTGTGTAAGGCTATTGAGAAATGATGACTTCCCCACATTGGATCTACCTAGGAGTGCAATCTGCTTCTTTTTTAGTGATGGTACTCCATCACGGGCCACTACTCCTTTTATAAACTTTACGTCAAGATGCTTCATATTATTGTATTTGGATACTGTTACTCACGGTGTTGGTACCAGGTAGCATAAATAGCACCTTGTCTCCCACCTGTAAAATAGATTTCATTTCATCTGGAGCACATGGACAAGAGATCTCCAAACTACATGGTGGAAAATCTTCATACTCCGCGGCAACGACAACTCCAGCACTCATATACAGTGCTGTTAGGACAATAACTATAACTTTATTTACACTTATCATTGCTAGAGGGTTGATGTGCTGTACAGATACGTCCTATATCATAACCTGCATCTTGCAAATCCGCAACAACACCTTGAGCAAGCTTGTTTTGTATCCCCGTAAATATCTGAGAAATGACCTTTGTGCCGACACCTTCTCCACTAAAAGACTGCATCTGCGTGAGGTAGTAGGATTTGATAGCATCATCTTTCTTTTTTTCTACCTCCTCTCTATTGTCTCGAGACTGAGAGTACTGCCCTATGAGCGTAGTACTTGTGGTCTCGCTATTGATCTCAATGGGACCATTGGTATCCTGTACTTGAGCACGTTTTTGAGCAAACTCCTCTGCCTTTGTGGTGGTTTCTGTGGCACGTGTAAAAGCTAAATAGTTAATTTCTAAGGTGTACCGCATTTCCTGCAATGATCGCCCCCTAGTATGCACTGCTTGTGATAGCGTTTTGACGGGATGAATAATGCGCTCCGCCAAAATAGCAGTCGTGGATACTGCTGCTTCTCCAAGGTTTGCGACTTCATCAGACACGTCTCCAAAGCTATTTAGTAGCTGCTTAAAGGACAGTTGAACTCGCTGTTCTACAGGATCCAACGTACATGTGCTACCACCAACTGCAGTGTATACCTCTGTATAAAAGGGATTGTATGAAAGTTGAACTTCTCCTCCCTCTCGTATAGCCGAATAGAGCGTAAACAACTTATCTATCACTTGGTCTATTTCTCCACCGCTAAGACTGGCTTGATCAGGAATTCGAATATGTTCTGGCAATAAGAGATTGTCTCCATACAGCATCCAAAGGTATGCTTGCCTATAGGTATAATACTGTACCTTTGCATCACTATACGCCTTGTCATCACTACAGCTATACCTCGTACGTCTGAGGATATCTTGCATTGCTACTAAACGCTGTTTGACATAGGCAGCATCTCGCACCAGTACATCTGACCGTGTGGCGGAGGGAAAACTAAACAAAAACTCTCGATACGCAAGGTCTGCATCAAAAGAGATGCCTACTTCGTCAGCGAGTTGTTTTGAGGAAGTGGTAAAAGACGTACTCAAACCTTGCAATACTTCACCCTCCTTTTCCTCCCCGAGGTCTGGATAATAATCTACGCCAAATAACTTCACCCTATTTTTATCCCCACAGATCACTCCTGTACTGGGATCCGTCAGTGAGCCATATGCCCCTTGCATATACTGATCCATCTGCATCAATAGTACTTTTGTCGGGCGAGGGGCCTCACAAAATGCGAACACAGTAGTACTAGTAAGTATACTCAGTATGGCCACCACGACTATATTTCTTATCTTTCTCATGATATGTTATTCTAGTAGTTTGGTTGCGAGAGCATGAGCCTCTTTTTTGATGGTTTGCGTACTGGTGGAGAGACTGCTTATCATAGCAGAAAGACTTTCCAAGGAACCTCCATATATATCTACAAAACGTTTTTCTGTCTCCATTCTAGTACGTATGGGCAATGTTGTCTTGTATACCTCCAAGTTCCCTTCAATCTGAGCTGCTGTCAGTGAGCTCTTACTCACAGAAAAAGAAGCTGTCTGGTTTTCCTCCACCGTACCACCTAGACTAGAGATAGGACGCTCTCCTCGTAATAGTGAGTTCCAGTCATTGTGCAGCCCGGTGAGCGTATTTACCTGAAATACTTCACTAAACCTCCGAGAAGCAAACACCGGAATGCTTCTTATCTGCAACTGAAAGGATGGTCGTAGTTTGAGATCAAACCACGGAAGTGTAAATGAGGTGCTACTATCTGCCCTTGCGGTAAGATCTTGTCTCGCAAGCTCCCCCAATGTTTCATGCAGTGCATTGGTAGCATCCTCGAGAGAAAGTACTTTTGCAGTTCGTGTGAGCCGAGGTTGCTGTTGTTTGAGCTGAAATGTAATACACATATCACTCGGTCGCCCACTGGGGTCCGGAATACAAGCTTGCTCATCAATAGACTCACCCAATATGATCCTATCTATAGTGGAGTCACCCTCTATGGGCAATAACTCCTCCACTGTGGGGTTGGAGCTACTGTCTTGGACGACCTCTACCGCATTGAGACTACCAATAACAGCCTGTTTCTCTTGTTCACTATACTCCTGCGATGACTGAATAGTACATACACCAAAATACGTTTCTCCCTGAGAGAAATCATAATCAGCACTATCTGCCCCGCTTGCAGCAATGTATGACTGTGGCACTGATTGTCCTGTAACTCTCGCCGCATAGGAAGTCATACCTCTACTAAAACCCCCATAGTTTACCCTTGATTCCTTCACCATATCCTCACCAATTATTTCTCGCTGTAACTCCTCGGCATCAACATAGATATCTATTGTACCATCTTCTGTACTACCATTGGCAAACATCCCACCATACTTTGCCATGAGATATACATCGGTAAACTCTAGATACCTTTTCAAGGAACGGGTATAAAAGTCTCTCTGACGTTGCTCTGTAAAAAACTGCTCAGCCCACGTACGAACGATAGGAAATCCTTGCTCATCAATAGAAACTCCATAACTTGGTACCTTTGTACCAAAACGTTCTTCCATTTCCCTAGATACCATGTCGTTGCTAAAGCTTAGTGTATCTCTACGCATATCATTATAGATACCTTGCACATCGTTTCGTGTGGTGGTCATCAAGAGATCACCATAGGCCTCAGCATCAGTGTATTCAGCCGCATATGTCGTTGACGTATATGAATACATGAGGAGAACCACCGCAACTATACCTGTAATGTATTTTATCATAATAGCTATTTGGCTAAGACCGCCGGTAGTTTGGCTGCTAGAGTTGTAATGGCGCGGGTCAGACCCTCGTTACTTGAGAGTAACATCTGTATATTTTTTTTGAGTATCTGAAGCTCAAAGTGGATGACCAATGCCCTGTGGTACTCTGCAATAACCTTTCTTTGTGCCTCTACCAAACTTCGCGCAGAGCGCAGCTCACTAGACACACTACTTGGAAATACTACAGCATCCTCAAGTGCTCCGCCCTGTGGTTCACGTGATAGTATCTTTTGCTGTTCATCAGGAGATAATACAGTTTGATCAACAAAGAGAAAGTCTCGGTAAGCCTCATACTCTGGCTGTAGCACATCCTGATAAATCAATGCCTCCAATGGTATATTATTTGAAAAAATACCTTCTGCTAGTGCTGCATTGCTTGCTTTAAGCTGGCTTTCCACCATGCCTCCAATCCCCTCCTCTCCCATCAAAGCTACCACAGTATCTACAATGTGCTGGGTTGATAATGTCACTCCTTGGTAAGTCAATGTCTCTACCTCAGTACACACTGTTGGCAGGGACGTAGGAGTATACTCTTGTTTATACTGGGCTGACAGCACCTTTGTCATGGTGACCAGTGTTGCATCCAAATAACACCCCATGGCCGCATGGTAATGCCTTGGCACAACAACACCATACAATACCCCCACCCGCTTTGCCCCTTGTTCATACCCTGTAGCGGCAGAAACACTCACAACTTGGGTCATACAGATGCTGAGAAACACGACTATAAGTACTTTGTATCTCATTGAGGTGTGGGGTCAATATGATCAAGTTTATTGCCTATGATGATAATATAATTTTCAATATCTTGAAATACTCTCACAAGACGTTCCATACTTTCCGTAATTTTTTCGATTTGCTTTGTGAGGTAATACGTACGCTGATGCTCAGTAAATTCCATAGCAGTCCCCAGGACTACAATCTCCATTCGCGCCACTGCCTTTGCGGCACCCTCTCGACACAAGGACTGCTCTGTCTGGGCAGGCAACGTATTACAATACCCAGCAAGGTCACTCTCAAAAACATCCAAGGACTTTTTATATCTAATAATATGGTCCAATGCCGTGAGCTTGTGCTGCCTACTAAAGGCCGTAATTCTAGCAAGGTATGACTCCTCCTGCTCGCATATCCCCTGTTCTATACGAGATACTGAGCTACAGCCTTCAGAAATATCATATGCTGCAACTCTTGGTAGCAGATTGAGTACAAGTAAGCATACCAACAATGTCCACGACCATACCTTATCTTTCATAATAGTGGAAAAAATAGTCTTCATACCAAGTATACTATATCTGAGGCTGCTTTGCGGCTATGTGGCATGAAAGAAGGTTGCTAAAACCACGGGATGTGATGTGAGCTCACTACCCACCAAAACTAAGAAAAAATGTAAATGCCAAGCGCACTATGGTAAAGGAGAATACTGCCACAGCAACACCTATAATAACCTGTTGCAAAGCCTTTTTACCTGTTGCAGAATCCTTATCTTTTGAAAACATAAAGATATACCCTGCCCTCATCACTGCAATGACAGCAAGTGTACCGAGAATATTAAAGACAAATTCTAGAAAAAACTTTACATAGTGAAGGATATCTCCCAACTGCATAGAGCCACAACGGAGTTTAAGACCCAAATATTGCCCATCCAGCTGACCTAGACTTGGCGAATCAGAAGCACCTTGTTTTGCTTTTGTGTACAAACGTTTTAACTCTGCACAGGTGGAAATCTCCACAGGGCCAGTATCGCTCGCCACATTTGGTAAAATAGAATTTGCCTGTGCCATGACCTGACCTAAACATAAGCCAAAGGAAAGTATAAAGGTCAGTATAATTGTGATTATTTTTTGCATTGGTGGCGAAAAGTAGTTCTTTCTATTGTACCATAACTGTACCTATCTCGTTACTGCCTTATAATCAAAGTGGCGTAAATTCCTCCTGTGACACTTTGCTCTACCCCCAATCCCAGCTGGACCTCACCGCTATATGAAGATAACTTATTGGTTACCTGAGACTTAATAACCTCAAGATTGTCAGCCTTGGATATAAAGGAATCCAAGGTAGATATTCCAGTTTTTTCCTTTGCTACGGCCAATGCGCTTTGCCCTGCTATATTTAAACTGATGGTATCCGAACCTGCCACTGATGTCGCCCATCCTTGTGCTACGTGAGTCAAACCAGAGTGCTGTATGGGCACCAATCCATGTTGTGAAGCTGCAGCTAAAATTTCGTTTCTCAATGTTGTAGTAGAAGATGCTGCTATTGGCTTAGTAGAAAATTCTTGTACGACATACATCTTTCCATTTTCCACCGCAATGCCTAATCCCACAATTTCAAATGTAGGGTCTACCATATTAGCAAAGTGAGAAGGACTATTTTGAAACAGGGTATAAGAGTGAGTAAACCCCTCAGAGGTAAAAGCAATATTTTCACTAATAAGTGGTATAAAGCCAAACTGATCCTTCCAGTCATTGACGAATTCACCTTG
>JBBKXV010000190.1:0-1269 GCA_037969665.1 Candidatus Altimarinota bacterium | reverse complement strand
CAACTACCCCACTCAATCTACCAAAGACTGAGTCAGATACCCTAAAGATCTGGTATGGCCCTATCAAGTTTGAGCCATCCAATGGAGTAGTCAACTTCCCTCTCAGACACATCGATGCCAACTCACTCTTTAGTGCAAACTGGGACAAGGGAACTATTGTGACAAAGAAAAATGGAGACAGGTTTCTAGGAACATACTACCCAATCTCAAGATACCCACTAAGCCAGCTCAAAGAGCCATACAAGAGTAAGCTACCAGGAGGTATAGACCTCGTGGACCCATACTTTACTCAATACGGAAATCTAGACGAAAAGTTTAGTAAGCCAGTAACCATCAAGGGTACCCTAGAAAAAAACATCAACGAGCTCATCGGAGATGATAATGATCTAGCTATCATTGCATGGGATATGGACTCTCAGACATGGAGAAAGATTGGAGATAAGAGTAATTTTTCAGGAAAGAACTTTAGTGTAGATATTGCAGAGTCTACGATCATCGCGATTGTAGATACCAATGGTACGTTTATCGCAGGCGGAAAAGTATTCCCTGACCTACCAAATATTGGACCAGACGCATGTCTTACAGGTGGGACAACACTGACACCATTCCAAGATGCAAACATCCATTGGAGTAAGTACTACGTATGTCAGCTCTACAAGCTTGGTGCAGTCAGTGGATTCTTAGATGGACCTATGGCTGGGCTATATGTACCAGAGGGACTAGTAACAAGAGCAGAGCTCTTGACTACGATGATGAAACTCTACGGATACGATGTAGCAAATGTAAATACAGACGGACTCTTCCCTGACGTGAGAAAGGATGAATGGTTCGCTGCATACATTGCTAAGGCTAGAGAGCTAGGTATTGTAGACGGATATGATGATGGTACCTTTAGACCTCACAGATACGTCAATAGAGCAGAGGCGATGAAGATCGTACTCAACTCAGCAAAGAACATCGGTCGTGTATCATTTGAAATCGAGCGAAGAGCGCAACTCATGGACGACGACAATATCGCAGGATTTGTAGACGTACCAGAGAGCGAGTGGTATAGCCACTTTGTCTCATACGCAAAGAGAAAGAACATCTTAAGTGGAAAAACAGACGCTGCTTTCCATGCTGATCACGCTCTGACAAGAGGTGAAATGGCTAAGATCGCTTACCTTACATTTATTGTAGAGTAAGCACCCTTCCCCGCTATTCCAGCGGGAAGAACATACAAAGAGGAGCGCTTCCGATGGGGGCGCTTCTCTTTTTTTAGTTAAGGAG
>JBBKXV010000189.1:0-1826 GCA_037969665.1 Candidatus Altimarinota bacterium | reverse complement strand
TCCTCTGACCATGCATGTCCCGAAGTATGAAATGGCTTACCACAATTGTATTTAAACAAGACCTCTGCGCCCTTTTCCATCATGATATTCATGAGTTTAAGCACCTTACCCTCTGCCTCAGGAAAAATACGACCACTTCTGATGAGTAAATCACCTTTCTTTACCGCAAAACAGGGATGGTTTCCTAGCGCAATTCTCGTAAGTCCAGCCATTTGCTCTCCTTGGGTACCAGTGGTAATTACCAATACCTTATTATCAGGAAGCTCGTTAACCTTATTCGTCATCTTCTTTACCGTACCTCGCTCAAAGTCAATAAACCCTAGGTCGCGAGCAAGAGTTGTATTTTCCACCATACTCCTACCATTGATAAACACAGTGCGGCCATGTCTCGTTGCACTCTTAATAATATTTGAAATACGTGTTGAAAGCGTGGAGAATGTTGCAATAATCACACGTCCCTGTGCTCTTGCGATCTCTTCATCGAAAGCTTCAGCAACTACCTTTTCTGTTTTAGCACTACCTGGAGCAGTTGCATTTGTAGAGTCTGTCATCAAGACATCCACTCCACGATTACCTATATCAATAAAGTCTTGGGTATCTGCTGGATACTTATCCATACAGTCCGGATCAATACGAAAATCTCCTCCATGAAACACGGTACCTGCTGTGGTCTGAATAAAAAGACCAAATCCATCTTGGATAGAGTGGTCTACTCGTACGGCATCTATCTTGATAGAGCCAAATTCGAGTGTTTTGGAACCATTAAATTCAATCACTCGATTTTCCATCTGTCGCGTAATTCCTTTTTCCTTAAAATGTTTCATCATGATCCCAATTGCAAGCTTTGGAGCATATACCATTGGAAAGTTCAGCTTTGGCAGTATGTGACTAAGAGAACCAATATGATCCAAGTGTCCATGAGTAATAACTATTCCATGAAACTGTCCTTTAAACCGTTGAACATAGGATAAGTCCGGAATAATATAGTCTGACCCAGGAAGCTCACTGGTAGTAAATAGCATTCCGCAGTCAACTACTATGAGGTCCTTACCGTGTTCAAAAATCGTAGAATTTCCTCCTACTTCATCTACTCCACCAATAGGAATTACCCGAAGTGGTGAATACTTTTTTTCCGTGAGTGAACCAAGATACTTTCTAAATGTCCCAGGCTCCTTTGGCTTGACGTCATGGTGTCCAGGAAACTTGTGAGGCGTAGAAGTTGGTTCCTCATCAAATCTATCCCTATTGATAGAATGTTGTTCCTTTACTTCTGTTTGACTAGAAGGAAATGGAGCATAGTGTGAAGGGTTGTTAGTCCCTTCCTCTTTCTTGTTGTGCATAATAACTGATGTATGCATACCTCTCTTGCTTAGCTAGAGAGCACCTCACTTTGTAAAAACAGTATCCTGGAAAGAAGCATAAAAATTTGGTCTTCTTTCATCGGACTTGAGCTAACTTGAGGCCTCCTTGGCCAAAGAGAAATATGTAAAAATAAAATTTATATATTATGTATCGTTCCTATTGGAACGTTTATAATTGATGTAATGTACTCAAAATAGCAGTACAATGTACATATATATTACTCTGGTCTCACTTTAAACACAAGGATAAAACTAGAATCTGTGATCTGTAACTGTCTCCGCTTTTCATGATGTACCTATAAGCTTCCCCCACACCTAGCGGCTTTACACTTAATACTTTACTGTTTACTTCATGGATTATGCCGTCTTCTATATTGACCTTTATGCAGTTATTTTGACACCTTATCTGTGACACCTTTCATAGACTTGGCACTGTGTTTTTAAGAAAAGAACATCACCCTATGC
>JBBKXV010000188.1:0-3720 GCA_037969665.1 Candidatus Altimarinota bacterium | reverse complement strand
GCATCTGCAATAACCAAGGTACGCTCAAACTGTCCAGTATTGGCAGCATTGATTCTAAAATACGTGGAGAGGTCCATAGGACAAGTCACACCCTTGGGAATATAACAAAAAGACCCGTCGCTAAATACCGCGGCATTGAGCGCCGCATAAAAATTGTCTCTATAGGACACCACGCTACCAAGATACTGCTGAATGACCTTTGGATACTTTCGAATTGCTTCACTCATAGAACAAAAGAGTACACCTTGTTTACGAAGTCTTTTTTGAAAAGTTGTTGCCACGGAGACACTGTCTATCACTGCATCGACTGCCACGTTTGCCAATCGGTTTTGCTCATCCAAGGATATGCCAAGTCTATCAAAGGTATTTTTGATCTCAGGATCAAGATCATCCAAACTGTCTAGCTTTTTGGATTCTTTTGGTGCTGCATAGTAGATGAGTTCTTGAAAATCGATCTTGTGTTGCTTGATATGTGCCCATGTTGGCTCAGTAAGAGTTTGCCAATGTCGAAAAGCTTCTAGTCTCCAATTGAGCATAAACTCGGGCTCCTGTTTTTTTGTAGAAATATAACGAATAGTAGCCTCAGTAAGACCTTTTTCAGCATACTCCTGCACTATGTCAGAAACAAAACCGTGTTCGTACTTTTTGTCTATATCTTTCTTGAGATCCTGCTCTGTATATGCCATAGGTAGTTGTTCGTACAATCAAAAAGCACTCTAGCAGACTTATAGTCATGTGACAACAAACCCAATGATTTCCTTATTGTATTACCTCCATCCTTTAGTATACTTGGGTCGATTTACCATTATATCTATACATGAAGGGTATTCCCCGCCAGTGTATCGTTTGGACCCTCATTTTCTTGGCATCGTGCAAGCTTCATCTTATGAGGCCTCTTGTGATTGGCATCACCGGTAGTATGGGTAAAACAAGTACCAAGGAGGCGGTAGCAGCTGTACTTTCACAAACTAAAAAAGTACTTTATGCCAAAGGGGGATATAATAGTGAGGTTGGGTTACCTCTGTTTCTTCTTGGGTTGGAGTCACCAATGTCGAGCTCAGTTATTGACTGGGCAAAGGTACTCTTTGCAGCTCTTCCAAAGGTGGTACGTAATAATAATTATGATGTCGTCATACTAGAAATGGGAGTTGACGCCCCTGGGGACATGGATGTATTGCTCTCCTTAGTTGTCCCCGACATAGCAATTTTGACAGGAATCCAAGCAATACATATAGGTGATGAACAGTTTAGCTCAGTGGAGGACATTGCAACGGAAAAGTGGAAACTTGCTGAGGCAACTGCAGGAAAAGGGGGTAAGGTTATTATCAATCAAGATGACCCACTTCTCTATAACAAAGCACAGACTCTCAAATCCTACGACAGCTATGGAAAAGTGCCATCTAGCACTCTTTGCATTACTACTAGTATCAGCAAGGGGAACTCGCTTGAAGTAGGCGTACGTTATCAACATAATATCGAGCACTACACCATTCATGCACTTGGTGATTTCCATGTACAGGTCGTTGCTCCTGCCATTATGGTAGGACATCTATTACATCTTTCCTATGATGCTATCTCCAAGGGCGTAGAACACTACCTTCCTCCAAAAGGGAGAGGACGGATCCTACGTGGTATCAATAACTCTATCATTGTTGATAGTAGCTACAATGCCATGCCTGCAACTGTTATCGCAGGAGTAAAAAGCATCTCTACCTATACCAAGGGGCGCCGTATTGCTATCATTGGGCAAATGAATGAGCAAGGCAGACGTAGCAAACAGATTCATGAAGAGACTGGGTTGGCAATTACTCCCTATCTCGATGTCCTTATAGGTGTCTATGGTGACGCAAAAGAATTGACAAAAGGAAAAAATAATATAAAAAGTAACATTGAGATGTTCTTTTTTGAGTCGAGCGAAGAAGTCTCCAACTTTTTACCAACATTTATCCAAGCGCTAGATATCGTGTATGTCAAAGGGTCTCAGACAAATGTACGTTTAGAGCGCGTGGTAAAAAAGTTACTAGCATTTCCTAAAGAAGACAGCACACAGCTGGTCAGACAAGGTAGCCAGTGGGATAAAAAATAATTAGCAACATACACATGTTTTTGATATAGTAGTTTACATTCACAATACTTAGACCATGGGAGCAATACAATATACCGTGCCTCGGAAGGAGAATGAAGAAACTATGAATTTTTTTATGCGACACTGCTCTGTGGATGCCCCTGCCCTCACCTTAGAGGCTGAAAACACCTTTATTAGTGAAATTTTTGAGTGGGAGATATATAGAGATATACAAAAACATACCATACGACGAACTTATATTTTTGAGACCACAGAGGAAGCTAAACTATTTGTGACTAAAGTTGGTCAACTAGCAGAGCGCGAACAGCACCACCCTGATACTGCACAGGATAAGCATACCGTGTCGCTAGAAGTATATACCCATAGCGTGGACGGTCTCACAGAAAATGATTTTATCATTGCAGCGCGTGCTGATATGATTTTCGAAGAGATGATGGGTTTGATCTAAATGCCAGTATGACGAAAAAGTAAAAACCCCGTGATCGATCAACGGGGTTATTTTTTTGTGCATGTACTCTTCATTACCCTCCTTTAGAGAAAATAAGAATACCTGCTACTATACAGGAAACGCCAACAGTTTCTTGTACCGTTGGAATTTTTTTCATAAGTATAAAACCTATGAGTGCTGCCATAACTGGCAAGGTGGCAATGACTGAACTAATTACCATTGCGCTCCCCCCCTTGTCGTAAGAGGTTAAAAAACAGTAGTCAGCTACAAATATCACTAGCGATATTCCTAGGACTACCCCCACCTCCTTCAAGGAAGTGGGCGCTTTTCCCTCTAACTTAACGAAGGAGGAGGCTAAAAGGGAGATTGCCAACATACAAGCGTTAAACACTGCTTGCACGTAAAGCAAATTGTATCCCTCTAATACTTTTTCTATAAACGCATTTTGTAATGCGTAGAAAAATGTGGCTAACAAAGCAAAAACCACTACTGGATTCATATAGAACCCTCCAGCTTTCAAAGGTATTTCATCATAGCGCCCTAGAAACGCTCATGAGATATGCATACTATAGTCTTCCACTGTGAACGTAAGGTGAATGTAATGTGAACTAATTCAAGTCATAAACTTTTAATTCACTAATTCATTAATTCCAGTATACTTTTCTTGTTTATTACTAATAACCGTTATTATGTTTATACTACCACCACTTCCCTTTGGATATAAGGATCTAGAGCCGTATATTGATGAAGAGACTCTTCATATCCACTATGACAAGCATCATCAAGGGTATTGTACAAAGCTCAATGTAGCTTTGACTGGAATGGATGAAGTACAGCTTTCACTTGAAGATATCCTGCGGCAAGCTAACGCACTACCAGCTGGTGTGAAAAATAACGCAGGAGGAGTATGGAATCATGCTTTTTACTGGAACTGTATGGGTAAGAATGCCGGGACTCCAAGCGACGAGCTACAAGCACAGATAGATGCAAGCTTTGGATCGATGGAGGAGCTCAAAACACAGTTTTTGGGAGCAGCCGCAGGCGTCTTTGGTTCAGGATGGGCATGGTTGATGAAGGCTGCTGATGGTTCGCTTTCTATCACTACCTCTGCAAACCAAGACAATCCTCTCAATGACGATACAAGTGCCCACCCTGTGATGGTATGTGACGTGTGGGAACACGCGTA
>JBBKXV010000187.1:0-4882 GCA_037969665.1 Candidatus Altimarinota bacterium | reverse complement strand
AATGCAGACCCCAAGCGAGCACCATCTAGGTACAGCAACAAGTCATTTTTCTTACAATACTGCGAGATTTCCTCTATTTCACTTTTACTATAGATACTCCCTACTTCTGTGGAGTTGGAAATAAAAACAACCTTCGGTTTTACCATATGCTCATCGGTATGGCTTCCTAACACTTCTCCAATTAACCCTGGATTTAGCTTTCCATCCGCAGAGAGGACAGTACAGACCTTGTGCCCAGTAGCTTCTATAGCACCTGCTTCATGTACGGCAATATGGCCTGTCGTAGCTGCAATTACAGATTCGTGTGGGCGAAGTATACTAGTAAGCACCACAAGATTGGCCTGCGTACCTCCTGTTACAAAATGCACCTTGGCATCTTTTGTTCCTATCTGGCGCAAAATATGTGCTTCAGCTTGGTTACAAAAATCATCATCTCCATACGCCCCCTGCTGTTTCTCATTTATCTGTGCAAGCATCGCTAGCACCTCAGCGTGCGCTCCCTCACTATAATCATTTTTAAAACTGTATTTCATGTTAATGTAATTAAAAACTATATTATTAGCCTCTTTCAGCAAACTCCCTCACCCCATCCTCTTTTGATATTCTCCACTACTCATCATACTAGTGTTATCCATCACAAGATTAGTAAACTCTCGCCCATCCAAGTGATCCAACTCATGCTGGATTACTCTTGCTAACATGCCATCTGCTTTGAGAGAAAACTCCTTGCCATCTTGATCTAGCGCCTCCACTTCTATCTCAGCAGATCTCATAATAGGAGCAAATAATTTACTGTATGCCACACTCCCACATCCTTCAATAATTTCCACTTCCTCCTCAGACTTCCAAGTAATCTTAGGGTTGATATATACACGCAGCCCTTCCCCTTCCATATCTCTATACTGCGTCTTGCGCACCTCCGTCACAAAGACCCGTAGGTCATGACTAATCTGCGGTGCAGCCATACCAATTAGCTCGTGATGTCGTACACTGTCTATGAGATCTTTAATCACCTGCTGTACCTCCTCTGCAAATACATCTATCACTAGCCTAGCAGGCCGGCGTAGCAGTGGATCTCCTATTTGCGTTACTTCTTTGATGATCATAATGTCTACAATATATATACTACTCTAAATGCTTAATATTATTAAAATCTACCTCCACACTACCACCATCCTCAGAAATATCAAAGATATTAACACTAGTATTGTCCAACCTCAAGTTAGTATCCCAGTCTACTTCAACCACTCCGCGTATTTGTGAGACTATTGCTTTTCCCATAGTAGAATGGGTAACTAGTAATATTGTTTCTCTAGCATGTTTTGCATACATTTCCTCTAAAAAAGATTGGGCACGATGAAGTACCTGTTCATAACTTTCACAGTCCTCTGCTTCACGAAGTCTATCAATACCATGTGGATCACTATACCTCAAATCACTCTTCGCCTTTCCATTGTATGCACCAAAGTCTCTTTCCCTCAGGCTTGAGGTATACCGTAGTGGGGTCGCCGGATGATATGTAGCGATAGCCTTGGCCGTATCTGCTGAACGTGCTAGGTCACTAGAATAGATCATGTCAAAGTGAGTACTTCGTAGTCTTTCCGCAACCTTTGTGGCTTGTTGTTTTCCCTCTTCTGAAAGTTTCCCCGGGAAATGTCCTTGAAGAATGCTCGCATCATTTTCTACTGTTCTTCCATGTCGCGTTAAAATAATCCTTAACATGTAACATTACTACAAAAGATAAAAGAATTACCCCCTCTCCGCCAACTCTCTCATTCCATCCAACCTCTTCCCTTGCTCCTTTGTAAATATCCTTCTTCGCTCTGTTTCATAGCTACTGAGCTCGCCCACAGGTCTGACCATAAAAGAGGGCAATAGCTTTATATATGCTTTCGCGTAGTGTACAGCGCGAACAGTATCACCCAGCTGACTCATAAATACCGCACCATAGTATGGGATATCACTACAGACTGAACATAGCTGCTCTGCTTGATCAAGATAACGTACGGTAAGCTCAAGGTCACCTATTTTTTGAGCATGTTGCGCTAAAAATAGTGGTGCGTAGATATCATAAGGATTGGAATCATATGCTTCTCCTAATATTACCCTTTGCTCTTCAATATCTTCCAATATAGATTTCCCAAATAGTTTATACTCAAAGCTAAATGGTGTGATGGCAAGTGATTGCCTAAACGTCACTTGGTTATTTTCAGCAAAAGCCGAGGCATACAAGGTATCACCAATATAAAATCTACCTCCAATCACAATAAACGCTATCCCTATTACCACAGCGGGGTATGCCGTCCACCTCCCTCCCCATGCCCCTGTCTCTTTTGCAGAGACTTGCTGAAGTATTACACTCACAAGAATAATCATTACCACCTTATGTACGGTGGTAGCAAAGCCTGCTAAAAAGGAAACTTCCAATGCCACAAGCACAATAGCGTACATCAACGCAGTATACTGCTCACTCCCTTTGGGCATGCGAAATATCTTGATTAGCAACCATATGGCCAAGATCACTATAAAAGAGAGACCAACGACCCCCTGCTCAACTAGCGTATCTAGTATGTCATTGTGCGCCTTATCAGGTAGTTGTGAAAAGTTCTCTGTTTCATAGAGCTCTATTGGTATAAATGGACTAAATGCATATCCAAATGAATCCAGTCCTGACCCAACCCAGGGATTGGACTGGACTAACTCTACCACCTTTGGAAATAACACCGCGCGACTAGAAAGAGAACGCTCTTGAGTACTACTAAATGCACCTTGGAGATAAACAGATGTCATCAGCACCATGGTACAAAGCAGCACACTAGCTCCTATGCGGTGTAGCCTCTTCTTTTGATACCATGCATACAATACATACATCAAGCCAAGGCCCACAACTAAGGCAATAAATGATGCTCTATTCCAAGTGAAGCACAGAGCAACAACTTGCACCATAATTCCCGCGATAAGATATACTCGCACGTACTTACTTGGTTTACGATAGAGTACAATAAGAGACAGGAGAATCACTGCCACCAAGAGCTGGCCAAGAAAATTTGGGTGTCCCATACTACCAAACACCCTATCCCCCATGACTTGTACATTATGGGCGATATCAGCAAAGGATCCCTTGGGCAAATGCTCTTGCATCAACAACAGTATCCTTTGGAAGATACTTATCACCGCTGCTACTACCCCACCAGTGACAAGACTCAGTAGGATGCCCGTTTCTTCCTTTCTGTTGATGTTTCTCGTCACTAGTACCAACAATAGAGCTACCAACGCCAACACAGTGAGCAGTCCACCGTGGCGAATGTAACTCCCCCAAAAACTTACCTCAGGACTCAGAGATATGATGGTGTTATAAAAAAGGTACAACATATACAATGCCGCAGTCAGCCACCACCATGTATGTTGAGTAAAGGTATGAGCATAATTATTACTATGATGCGTGATGGTAGCTGCTTCTGTCTTACCAACATTCCATAACTCATATGCACGAATACATAGAACAATACCTACTCCCATAAGGAGCCAAGAAAACTTTGCCATTTCATATACCTGATTGCCACCAGGCAAAATCACCAAGGGTAGCGTAGCCAAGAAAAAGTAGAGAAAGCGCATAATCAAGGATATCATTTTTCTTATCCTAACATGTACCAATGAAGTCACAACAAAAAAAATGTAAACTTAAAGTAGCATGTTGCACAAGCCACAACCATTATTGCACAAATAGCCTCCCCTCATGTACAATGTAATCATATATTAAAAACACATCAAAAGAGTATGTCAATTATAGGTATCATTGGTGATGGCACAATGGGGATCAACCTCGCTCAAAACATAGCTTCAAAGGGATATAAAACTACCCTTTTTGGACATCATCAAGATAAAGTAGACAACATGCTTGCCCTGTATAAAGGAGATAACCTCCAAGGCACTACTAATCTTAGCCACTTTCACCATACGCTAGGGAGTAAAAAAGTAGTTTTTCTCATGGTCCCTGCACAAGTAGTAGATAAAGCGATTGAGGAGTCACTGCCCTACCTCAGTACTGGAGATATCCTATGTGACTTAGGTAATAGTTTTTTCGAAGACACCATTAGGCGAGCAAAGCAGCTCAAAGAAAAGAAGATCTCCTTTATTGGCATAGGTATCTCAGGAGGTAGTGAAGGGGCGCGGTATGGACCAAGTATCATGCCAGGAGGTGATCCTAAAACCCTGGAAAAGATCATGCCAATTCTCGAGGATATCGCAGCAAAGGACTTTCAACGTAATCCCTGTGTTACCAATCTCGGTAGTGATGGAGCAGGTCACTTTGTAAAGATGGTACACAATGGCATCGAATATGCCATCATGAATATGATTTCTAGCATCTATCATATGCTTCGTGATGGATACAACCTGGGAAATGATGATATTACCCACCTTTTTGAATCACTCAACACAGGGCTTCGTACCTCTTTTCTCTTAGATACTGCTATCATTGCCTTATCCAAAAAAGACACTGACGGGTCATACCTCATAGATCACATTGCAGATACCTCAGGACAAAAAGGTACAGGGCTTTGGGCTGTAGAAACAGGGCTTAAGCACTTTACACCTACGGAAAGTATATCAGGAGCTGTATTTGAGCGTTTTCTTTCTAGTAAAAAAACCCTACGTATAGTGCTCTCCAACGAATATAAATGTAAATCACACCACTGTCCAAAAAAGTCGGCTTTTCTCATAGCATTATCAGGTGCTATTTTAGCTGGAAGTACCCTAGCCTTTGCCGAGGGGTTTAGTCTTATTTCACAAGTTTCAAAGGATATGAAATGGGAGATTGACCTAGCAGAAGTAGCTAGAATCTGGCAAGGGGGATGTATTATCCGCATGAATCTACTAGATG
>JBBKXV010000186.1:0-16870 GCA_037969665.1 Candidatus Altimarinota bacterium | reverse complement strand
TAAGTGAGAATATTGAAAAAAAATCAATCCCTAAGGTGCAAGAGACCATCACTCTATCTCCTGAAGAAGTCAAAAGTATCAGAAAAAAGGTAAGATGGTATGAGGTTATTGATCTTGGTCTAGATGTTGTTTCCCTTGCTGCAGTGTACCTCATCATACAGTACCTTATTATTGCACCCTTTATTGTTTCAGGTGCTTCCATGGAGCAAACTCTTCATAATCAGGAAGTCGTCCTAGTCAATCGAGTAGGGTATAGTAAATTATTTCAAACGAGTACCCCTACTCGCGGTGATGTTGTGGTTATCAAGCCACCTATCAATGGCTCAGAGTACTATATTAAAAGAATAGTTGGTCTGCCGGGTGATACATTATCCTTTACAAAATTTGGGGTATATCTCAATGGTGACCTACTCAAAGAAGAGTATACCAACTGTAGAGATACTGAGAGTAATATAGAAACCTTTAGTATTGATAAGGAAGACTGTACCTATGCGTCCTTCGCACATTTAGGAGATGTCACTGTTCCAGAAGACAAGTACTTTGTCATGGGGGACAACCGTCAGCACTCAGCAGACTCTAGAGCATGTTTTACAGGGTCTACTGAGCTACAATGTCCAGATGGGAGTAGTCGGTTTGTGCCGAGAGAAAATATTATAGGAGTAGCTACTTCAGTGATCTGGCCTTTTAGCAGAGAGTCTATGTTAGGTAGGGACAGTAATATATTCAACTCACTTTGGCCCCTGGATAATCCTCGAAACCTTACACAATATAAGATAGGAGAATAATGATAGTACAGCTTTTAGGTAAACCAGTATCAGAACAAATCTACCAACACATAGAGACAGAGTGGATAGCTTATGGATGTCCAAAAGTTACCCTAGCCATTATTTTGGTGGGAGATAATCCTGCTTCTCAAAGCTACGTCAAGCTCAAGCAAAATTGCGCTGACAATCTAGGGTTTCAGACTACCCTTCACCACCTGCCTCAAGATAGCTCCCTTGAGAGTATTGTACAGCTTGTACATGAGTGCAACAAGGATGAGAGCATAACAGGATGCCTCGTTCAACTACCGCTACCACTTGCATCAGACATGGATCAATTCCAAATTTTTGAAGCCATAAACCCTCTCAAGGATGTCGATGGGTTTCACCCGATCAACAATGGCCGACTATTTCTTGGAGAAAAAAAGCAGACGTATCTCCTCCCTGCCACTGCAGAGGCTGTGATGAAAGTACTGGAGTTTTACCGCATTAAACTCACTGGGAAACATGTTGTGGTCGTTGGCGTTGGTCCCATCGTAGGAAGGCCTATTGTATTAGAGCTGCTACATCGCAACGCCACCGTAACACTGTGCCATGAGCATACAGAAGACCTAGCTCACCACCTCAGTGTTGCTGACGTAGTAGTCTCAGCAACAGGGCAAGCCCACCTAATAGATACTACTCTCATGAAAGCAGGTAGTATTGCCATAGACGTTGGATTTTCAAAAGAAGGTACATTGATAAGGGGAGATATCATACCACCTCTAGAAACTAGTACTCTTCAAGCTATAGCACCCGTACCAGGAGGAGTTGGTCCTGTTACTGTAGCTATGTTGATGCACAACTTATGGAAAGCATGGCTCCTCCAAAACAAGGAGTAATGCTCTTATAAAAAAGATACTTGTATACACCAATAAGCCAACCCTATGCACAATTCTATCATTGGTAATAACATCTTTGCCAAGTACCTTGAGCCTGAAGAACAAGTGTACTACATTGCCCACAACCACCCCATTATCCTGGTGCGTGATATTATTTTTTTTATACTCGTAGGTCTACTCCTGCCTTATGGTCTTTGGTTTTCTAACCCTGATTTACTTGCTTTGTCCTCACTCATCTGTGGGTTAAGTATCATTCGGTTTTCATATCAATACTCTCTCTACTTTTATGATTGTTGGATTATTACCAATAAGGGGATTATAGATATTGAGTGGATTAGTTTTTTTAATAGAAAGATAATCAGGGTAGAGTTTGAACACTTTGAAGGAATAAGCACCTCAGTACGTGGATTCCTTAATACTATCTTTAGAAAAGGAGATGTCACACTCATACGTATTATCGAGGATGATCATCAAATCTCTATCAAGGATGCATACAGGCCTGTCCGAATTGAGTCAGAGGTGCTTCATGCAAAAGATAGATATCATAAAATATCACAAGGCACAAAGGGAGAACACCATGACAAAGTTGTAGAGCTGCTTTCAGATATGCTCCATGACCACGCAAAACGCAAAGGTATCAAACTATAGCACTATTTAGTGGGGCTTTTTTGCTACTACTCCCAAGGCATAGTTTCCTTTTTCCTCACTACCAAGCTCCTCCTCCTCTAGCTCCACAAACCCAGCCTCTGCCATACGCTCAAGAACTGTATTTGCAGCATGATGAAAAGTATCAACCTTCACAGCAAGATCATCTGGCACTTCTTGCCTACGAGCATGACGCCGAGGCTCATGTATGATAATCACTTGCCCACCCTCTTTGAGCATACCATAGAGATCCATCATCAACGGGCCAACATCCTTGTCTGCTATATGCTTTAAAAGATAATTCATAATGATTAGGTCGTACTGCCCGTATTCATTGGTAAACCCACCACGAACATCAGCACAGGTTACTTTATCGTACCCTCCTTTTTTGGTAACTAACTCTACCATGCCCGGAGCTACGTCTATACCTTCTATAAAAGCACAGCGCCTTTTCTTGAGTAGTGTCAGTATCCGCCCGGTACCACAACCAATATCAAGACACCTTTTTCCGTCAAGCTGCCTAACTCTACGCATCAAAAAACGCTGATCCACCACCTCACGTGAGCGGTTTTGGCCATCGAAATGTGATGCGAGGATAGTATATCCATCCTTAGCATCACATACTCTCACTTTTTGTACTTTACCTTTATATGACATACCTATCCTTGTAATACGCTATCAAAAAACTTTGAGATGGTTAATCTTTTTTCTATGTTACCTCTTGCTTCAGACTTTTCCGCATAAATACGCCTTACTTCCTCCTTATGCTCGTCCTTACTATACATCTTTGCTACTTTTTCTATCTCTGCTGCAATATCTGCATCCTCAACTGCAATAGCAGCATGATCAACTAGTGTTTCCAATACAAACCGTTGTTTTGCACGCTTGGTACCCTCCTCTCTCCACTCCTCCTTGAGATCATCAGCAGATTTTCCCATACGTCCAAGCTCTTGGTCAAAATCAATCCCTTGAGAGGCAACATTTCTCTTAGCTTCCACTAACATATTTTCTAGTTCATGATCTACCATCGGTGCTGGCAGCTCCTCTTTGAGGTATAGCTTTGTTGCCTCTTCTAGAAACTTTTCCTCTTGTCTTGCACGCTCATTTTGCTCTCCCTCATCTACTAATCTCTCCTTGATACTCTTTTTAAACTCTTCAAGGTTTTGCTTTTTACCTGTAAGTTGTTCGATAAACTCCTCTGTAAATTCTGGAAGCTTACGTTTGTGAATTTCATCTATTTCTACTGCAAAGTGAACCTTTTTACTTTTGAAGTCATCATGATGATAATCCTCTGGAAATGTGATATCAAACTCTTTCTTTTCTCCCTTTTTCATACCCATAAGCTCCTCTTCGAAACCTGGTATAAACTGTCCGCTACCTATCACCAATGGTGACTTCGTTCCCTCAGTCCCAGGTAAAACCTCCTTTGTTTTTGGATCAGTCCCTACAAAAGAAAAAATCGCTCTATCCCCCGTATCTACGGTTGCATCTTTTTCTTGCTTTTCCTCATGAGTAGTAAACTTTACTGTAGTATCCTCAATCACAGCATCTACATCCTTTGCTACTACCTTCACTTCCTTTTTCTCTACTGATATTTTTTTATACTTATCATCTACTTTGAGCTCTGGCATTACTGGCACCTTAAGCACAAAAATCAGTGGGTCATGAGAGGTAATATCGAGATCATCAGGCTGCCCCAATGCCATTATTTTTTCACTCTCAAGTGCATCTGCATACGCCGCATTGATCGCCTGTATTTCTACGTGAGTATTAACATACTCCTCTCCAAAATGCTCCATAACCATTTTATCCGGTGCTTTTCCTTTTCGAAAACCCTTGATGCTAGCTTTATTTTTGAGATCAGCCATCCCTGACTTTTTCGCCTTAGCGAGCTGCTCTACTCCGACTTCAATAGTCAACTCCAATAGTGATCCTGGTAGTGCTTTCTGTGTTACCTTCATAGTTACTCTTTATTATTCAAATGTAGTTGTATATCTGCTTTATGCAGTGGGCACATTGTGCATTATTAAGCGTGGAAGTCAATATAACCCTACGCAAGATATCCTGTGATAAACTTTTCGGCTCCAAACACTTCCTCACCCAAAAGATGCCAAGTAGCTTTTTTACCGATATACATTCCAGCCAGTGTCATCAGTGGAAAAGCAAGCGTACTTTGACTGGCAAGTACATCATCCTCCATATCCATCAAGAGACTTCCCAGTTTGCTTGGCTCATGAAGTGCTTTTGTTATAGCTGTAATATGCTCCACGGCCAGCCCCTCCACGTGTCCCAAACACGCTACAGCTATCTTCTCTTTTTTAGCATCACAAAACTCCCGAAGTGCACTTCCTAAGATCATCTGTCCATCCAAGCCCATATCTGACACACCTATCACTACTACCTTTACTGTGCTTTCAATACGGTGAAGGTAATACATAAGTGAAAGAGCTGCATCATCTATAGCAACGCAGTTATGTTCTTGAGTATAGCCTTCCAGAATTACTTTATGTGTAAGAGCCATTTCGATCATCTTTTCAATATCATCACTGGGAGTTCCTTGAAACTGTAATGTGATGGTTTTCGTCGGATCAAGATGCGAGGCAAAATTTCGCACATAGTCCTTGCAGAGCGAGATGGAGTGACGTTTATGAAGAATTGGTGCCTTTGGTGAAAGGATTATCAATGTATCTGGACTGTCAGCATGTATCTTGAGAGCAAGTTTGAGTAAGGCATTCACCGTCTCTTCTACTTGGACTAGTGCCTCCCCAGCTATCTCTGGAATAAGCACGGGGTGATCGGGCACAATGGCTGAATATAGTAACATGAGTATAGGTACAAAATAATAAGCCTAGAAAGTATATATTGGAAAGATGGAAAGTACACGCTGTTTTCTGCCAAGCTCCTCTATGCACTCAGCAAAGAGACCTGGTATCTCTTCCCCTTTCTATTCCAATGAGGTATGATGTCGTTGATTATCATACAATTACATACTCAATGAATATTATCAATTTTCTTTTCTCTACTGCCACAAGTACTGGATATGCTTTTATTCCATATCTGCTTGGATTTTATACTATTCTCTTGTTTCTAGACCTCGCCATTTTAATCTTTGCAAGAACACGGCCTCTACATAGTAAAGAAATAAAAGGATTCTGGAGAGATCTCCCTAGTACACTCTTTTACTTTGTGCTCGCAGGACTTATGCTGGTGGTTATGCGTCTCTCTGATGTCGCAGTGCTATCCATGGGGGTTTGGCACTTGGCACTACTACTTCTCTTGATTTTTTCTCTACGAAAAGCTCATACAAAGTATGATGATGCCACTCGAATCACTGTTCGTAGAATGGAAAGAAAAGCACATGCAAAGGAAGAAGAAAAAGCAAAAGACCCATATATTGAGGCTCAGTTTTCAAAGAAAAATAGCACTAAAAAAGCAAAAAAGAAATAGCTAGTAGATCTCTGGGTTGATAATACCACTTGGTTTTTCCCCCTTAGAAACGGCGATCACATTTTGTGCAATAACTTCACTCATCATATCCCTCACCTCATGAGTTGAGGTGGATATTTGCGGAGTAAGGATAACATTGTGGTGTTTTTTGAGAGCAAGGTGATCTTTGGCGTCACAGCAGCCAGCACGGTCACAATCGAAGACATCTAACGCAGCACCTCCCAGTTTACCAGCTCGGAGCGCTTGCACTAAGGCACTCTCATCCACCGTTCCCCCAGTGCAGGTATTGATAAATAAGACCTTATCTTTCATCTTGAGGAACTCCTGGGTACTTATAAAATCCTGCGTTGTAGGAATTGCTGGCAAATGCATGGAGATCACGTGAGCATACTCAAGCAACTCATCCTTGCTCACACGCTCTGCCTTGACATGACTAAGAGCAGTGACCTCTTCATCATAAAAAACTACTTCCATACCAAACCCAAATACAGCTATTTCCGTAAGCCTTCTTGCTACTGGACTCATCCCAAATATTCCTAAAGTCTTTCCTCGCAGCTCCATCCCTCTAAATAATAGTGGTTCCCATCGCTTATATAGCCCGTCTCTCACATATTGGTGAGCAAGAGACATATGCCTTGCGAGGGCTAATATCAGACCAATTTCTAGCTCGGCCGTTGAATCTGCCGCAACATCTGGCGTATTCGTCATAGCGATTTTTCGCTCTGAGGCTTGCCAGATAGTAAAATTTCCATAGTTTTTGCTATAATTTGCAACCACCTTTAAGTTTGGAGCAGCATCCAGAAGCTCTTTATCCACTGTATCTGTTATCATAGTTACCAACGCATCTTTATCTGCCACATCCTCCAAAAACTCCTCTCTTGTCATAGGCCTTGCATAGGGCCAGACAGAGACATGGAGCCCTGCTTCTTCCATCATTTTTATACCCTTCTCTGGGATCTTTTTGGTCACAAGGACTCTAAACATCTCGGGCGTGTAATGCAGTAAAAAGAGATTAGTATTATATTATACAATATTTTCATCAATTTAGCAATTTCTCTCTTTCACAAACTCATTCTTGGAAATACCCATGCTGTGCTACACTGGATAAAATCATTGTCTATATTATGCAGGATCATATTTTTTCCTTTGTGGACGTAGAAACCACTGGAGGAAATGCTAGAACAGATAGAATTATAGAAATTGGAATAGTGCGTGTACAGGGAGGAAAAGTGCTTCAAACCTATTCTGCTCTGATCAATCCTGAGCGGACCCTGCACTCCTTTATTACTCAAATTACAGGCATTAATAATGCCATGCTCGTTGATGCTCCACTCTTTCATGAGGTGGCGGAGCAAGTACACGAGCTACTCAAAGATACTATCTTTGTAGCGCACAATGTACGCTTTGATTATAGCTTTATTACTACAGAGCTAAGAAGCGCTGGGATCGACCTCCGTCTTAGCAATCTTTGTACGGTGAGGTTATCTCGCAAACTTTTCCCTGAGTTTCCCAAACATAATCTAGACGCCATTGTAGAGCGTCACGGTCTCGCCATGGAAAACCGACATCGAGCACTAGATGATGCTATGGCTTTGGTACATTTTGTGCAGGATCTTCCAAATCACCATACTGAACAACATATATCGACATCAATCAAAGAGTTACTCAAGGAGTATATCTTACCAACTCATATGACCAAGGATGAGGTGACCAGTATACCAAACACCACTGGAGTGTATGTCTTTCGAGATCAAGATAAAGAGCCGCTTTATATTGGAAAGAGTATTCATATCCAAGAGCGTCTATTTGAGCATTTTTCCAAAGCTACGAGATCTGCCAAAGAACTGCGTCTTATCCATAGTACTCATAGCATCTCATATATTGAAACAGCCGGTGAGTTTGGCGCACTGATCCTAGAGGCAGAAATGATTACCACCAGGCACCCACTTTTAAACAGCAGAGGAAAAGGAGCACTCGTTGATGGCAAACGCAAGGCAAAGCCTAGCTACACCCTGCGAGAGGTCATGAATGACGATGGTTACCTTTTTGCGCAAGTTTCGGAGCAACTGACCATACCCGCACAAGAGGTGGATCAAGGTATCATCATGTTTCCAACGAAAAGAAAGGCAAAAGACTTTCTCTTTGAAATCGCCAATAAGGCCAAGCTGTGTAAAAAAGTACTAGGCCTTGAGCAAGGTGATGGTCCTTGCCTTGCCTATGGTATGCATAAGTGCCATGGTGCATGTGTAGGAGAGGAGTCCTTTGCTCTTCATAATAAACGTTTTCACCAATGCTTTGTAGCAAAACAGCTTTCACCTTGGCCATTTCCAGGAGCCATAACCATAAAAGAATCCGACGAAGATCCTACAGAAGGTGACATGTTTGTGATCAATCATTGGTGTATCATCAAAAAGGGCCGATACCACTATGAGGAAGTCACATGGAACCAAGAAGATCCAAACGAGGACTTTGATCGCAATATCTATATGATTATTAAACAAGCCCTTGCTGGAAAGTTTGAAAGAGTACTTGTACAACGGTGACCATAGTAATGGGGGCCATCACAGAACTAACCCACCATTGCTTGTCTTCAAGTGTAACACATACGCAACCGCCTCATCCTTGGTGGATATCTTTCCTTCCAATTGCAGTTCATAGAGGATTTCTAGCATTTTCCCTAGCTCTTTATCCTTGCTAAACCCACACTCCTTTATCAAGGTATCTCCCGTGATAATCTTTGGTGGCAGCTCAGACATTTCTTGCTTGAGAGCAAGGAATTCCTTTTCAAGCGTATGATGAAAAGTCAAATCCTTGGGATCAGTTCCCAATGCATCTGCTCTATGTAGCTCAAGCAATAGAGGAAAAAAAGGATGCAGCAACCACTTTTTACGAGTCGCAACAGACGTCTTTTTATCAACGATGTGAAACAATGACATGTGATGCTCTACTGCCCAAAGAATCTTTTCCCTACTTTTGTTAGGAAACTTCAGTCGACGCAAGAGCTCATTTGCAATATCGCGAGACCGCTCTGCATGACCATCAAAGCGTATTCTTTCCTCCACCGAAAACGTGTCAGGTTTACCGATATCATGAAGCAGCGTCGCCCATGCCAACTCAATACTGGTATGATCACCCAGTGACATCAACCCTTGCATCGTATGCTGCCATACACTTCCTTCATAATGGTACTCCCTTGGTTGAGCTACTCCTTTAAGTTTTTCTACCTCAGGTAGAATATACTGTAACAGTCCCAGATCTTGTAAATCCTCCATAGCCTGGGCTCGGGTAGGCAGTAGTAACATCTTATCTACTTCATCACGTATACGCTCCCAAGAAACTTGAGTAATGAGTGCTGATTTCTCCTTGATGGCAGTATAGGTAGATGGCTCGTACTGCCCCTTTATCTGGTGGGCAAAACGGACTGCACGTAGCATCCGCAAATGATCCTCCTCAATACGAGTAATGGGATCACCGATAAACCTAATCACCCCTTCACGGAGATCATCTTGTCCTCCTACATAGTCTAAAATCTCATCTTGAACGGGATCGTAAAACATGCCATTAATAGTAAAGTCCCGGCGAAGTGCATCCTCCTTTGGTTCCGTAAAGGTAACATATTCAGGCCTTCTTCCATCAGAAGTACCACTATCTGAACGAAATGTGGCTACCTCAAACGTATACCCACCCTGCAGCACATGAATGACTCCGTACTTTCTAGCAATAGGATACGTCCTATCAAACAGCGACTCTATCTCATCAGGAGTTGCTGATGTTGCAATATCAATATCTTTTTCCTCAACACCAAGTAATTTATCACGGACAGCTCCACCTGCAATATATGCAGTGAAGCCTTGTTGTTGAAGCTTGGTAATAATTGAGCATGCAGTATTGTTCATAATCTCAGTATACCTTGAAAACATGATTCAATACCAGTACAACCCTCAAGCAAAATATGATATAATACTATGATACTATTCCCCATATACAAGAACGATGAGTAGTCTAGCCACATCATATAGCAAGGTCTTAAAAGATTGTGATAGCATGATTGCAGATATAGTTAAAAAGATCACAACTACCAGCACAGAAAAGTCTGTCTTAGAAAAGCGGTTAGAGCATCTTCGTACTATCTCAAATTTTGCAAAGCAATATATCCATCCTGAGGATATTGACCAGTATATGGATGCCTGTACAGCACGTTTCTTTAAACAATTACCAACAATTCGCCATCTTCACTTGGCTGAAAATAGCGTGTCTCTAGAAGATGAACAGGCTTATCTCACAGGGAAAGCAGATACGCGACGCCTATCTTTGGTGAACATCACTAAGGAAAACAGAGCTGCATTGCGCCAGGATCTAACTCAACGCATATCACAACTGGGTCATGCTACTCAAGTCCTCCATGCCCTTTCTGACATAGTTTCCACACCAGTGATCACATTGGAACAAAAAAAAGTTGATCTACGTATCAACGTTACACGAGCTTACCTCGCTATTGTAGATCACAGTCTAGGCACCATAACCGCCGCAGAGCGTGACCACGCCTTTACAACATACTCCATGGCCAACACGGGTCCTTGCCCCGATGACACATGGAAAAGCGCAGTGTCTCATATGAGTGCTGTCTTTGAATATGCTAAAAATGCTCAAATAGGAAATAATGCCTTGATACGTGATGCCCTTCATATACTCAAACAATACCAAGCTTCACATATCAATCCTACGCTACTTATACGTGATGATGATCATCTTCCACTTATGGGTCAACACAATATTCCCACTCTCAAAGCACATAGTGTAACACCGGCACAAGAAGTGGAATTCTTTTCCAGGGTGCTACATAGACATCACTTGGATCAACAAGGATGGACAGCACAAGCATACTCTGGAAGTCTCACAAAAGTTATTCCAGGTAAAAAAATTATTTATTGTCCTAGTCAGCGAGTACTCCCCCTCAATGTCTTTCAATTGGGGACAATGTACTTCCATGAGTTTGGAGGGCATGCATCTAGAAAAATCTCTGGAGCCCAGACGGTTTCAGCATCAGGTAAAACACTTGCTATGCTTGCTTCATCCTTACCACTGTATACCCAAACAGAGGAGTCCTTGGCTGTGATAAGTGAGCTACAGATTTGTTCAGATATCTTGGAAGCCAATGTTCATATTATGAAGTATGCTATTCGTCTTTTTATTGCGTATAGAATGACAACAGACTCATCTCATACGTGCTACCGCACTCTTGATCACGAAGTATCTGCACTGTGGTCAGCATTACAAACTATCCTGACTCCAAATGCTACTCAAGAAACTGTATCCCGGTTAGCAGCACATAACACAAAAACTGTCCTGATGCGTGCTACAAGAGGGGTTACGGGTACAACGCCAGGTACAGGTTTTATAAAAGACTGGATATACTTTGGAGGGATTAGAAATATACTTGATCTTCTCAAAGAGGATCCTCAGCATCTTGCACTGCTGTATCTTGGAAAAATAGATATTTCTCACCTACCACTTATGAAGGAACTAGGATTTTCCTCACCATTCTCCACCAACCTCTCAACATTTGAAGAGTTTAGCGAAATCATCAATGAGATGTCTCTCCTCGGCTAACTTGGAATGTTAGCTTCCTGTTACTACTGTGCAGTCAATCTGCTCATGAGTGAGTACAGGTCTATATTTTTCCCTTGAGGATTCATCATCTTGGAGTAAAAATAATGTTGCCTTGGCGATGGGTTGTCTGTGATCTGGCATATGAAAAATCAATACGTCTTGTTGCATGGGCCAAGTATACTCTGTCCGTACTTCACACTGTGGACGACTGGAAAGATATGGAACACCTCCAATATTTAGCTTAAACAATGCTAACCCTATAGCAGAATTTTCTCCATATACATTACTGTCCATCCCATGCAAGATCATAGTTTTTCCTAAGCTTATCGCTCTCTCAAAAAACTTATACTCTGCCACATATGTCACTGATATTGGCAACTTTACCTCCTCTAACACAGTAGGAAAAACCTTATATGCTGCTGATAGTTTTTCTCCCAGTACAGCAAATAAGAGCGCACCTTTGAGTACTCCATCTTTATCATACAAGGAAACAGATTGGTACACCCTACCAGTATCCATTTTCTTTTGAATATGTTCTTGGATATTCTTTATATTTGGATTACTTTTTTTTAAAACATTCTCCATATATAGAGGAAAAAATTGGTCCAATAACTTAGGTGTAACAGGCTCTATTTTGATACTATATCCAGCGAACGTTATCCGGCTATACGCGGACTTTAGCTTTTTTCGCGTCTTAGCGCTAAAGAGTAAGTATGGATCACATACTCCCTCCAAGGGCACTTTCCATGTTATGTGAGAAGGGTATATCATTGGTATTGTTTTCATATTCAGGACAATGTACATCCAGGGCAATGTACTGAAATTACTATAGCACTTCAATAAAAAAATTCTTTATTTGACATCTCTCCTGTACATAATGCATTTTACCATTGCCGCACTCTCCATCTCACCGTATAACTGTGCAGTACAACAATACCTCAACCATGCTCAACGAATACTACAACCCTGACAACTTTGAGGAGGATAACTCTCCCCATCCCCATCTCACCTCAACTGTGAGTATCACTCATGATCTTCTGGCACAGGTGAAGAACATGATGGCTGACCACCTCGATATACAACAGTCAAAAACCTACCTAGAGAAGCACCGTGAACTCTTAGAACGGTACAAACAATTCCAATTACGAGTGCTGAATATACATACACTCCTTTCTAATGCTTTGCTCAATAAATCTGCTGAGCTAAAAAATATTGATGGCAAGGGTTCCTTTCACGCCGTATTCATTATTGATCGGAAAGAACCTACTCATTTGCATACAACCAAGAAGTATGTCATCAAACTCCCCATTTCTTGTGCCACAGGACGTTTTCAAGAAATCTTTCGACCTACCATAGAGCAAATGATTGCCTTTATGTACATCCTCGAAGAAAAGAATATTATCGTCACCACTACTCTCTATGATGGTGGTGCTACTTGTGGAGGTCTCCCCCTCTATGGACTTTTACAAGAGTACATTCCTAGGATCGAAGATAAACTAGTGACTAGGAGCTCACTCATGAATGACCCAAACTCATTCCAACAATTTGAAGAGATGATGATGCACTTGGAGCAGTTAACACAAGTAACTGAGCATCCTATGCTCCTTGACTTTATGGGACTTGACGCTGCAGCAAAATCTATTTCCTACCTTGTACACGCTCTCAGGGGAACTCTCCCTGCTGACTCCACTTCTACCATTGGGGATTTTCCATGGGAAAATCTCGTGTACCAGGATACCAATGGGCAACAAGAAATAAAACTCATGGATACTATCCCCTTTCCTGTGGACTTCCAACGTTTTTCCAATATGGAAAAGGTCCATGCGAAGGCCCTTATGATGGGATACAAGCGGTATATGATCCTCGTCTTTGATATCCTCAAAAAAGAACGTGAGCTCAGAGAACAAGATAACCTACACCTCTTGGCAAACTATACACAAAAACGCGTCTTTCCAGAGCTACAGCGGTATGCTGCGGACTATTTAGAACTTTTTAAAGTCATGTTAGGACTCCTCCCACCCAACCAAGCCAAGGTACTCAAAGACAATATGCGATGGTTTTCTAAAGAATAATGTTTTTTTTGACGGAACCTTGTATACTGCTGTCAATGAATATCTTTTGAGTAGACTATGATTATTGCAGTCGACGGTCCTACAGCCTCAGGAAAAAATACCACGTGCGCCTTACTTGGTGAAAAGCTTGGTATAGCCTATATCAACTCTGGCTCATATTATCGAGCAGTGACGTATTCTATCTTGGCAATTCCAGTGGAGGATCGGGAAGAGTACCTTGCCTCAAATTTTCCGCTGATAACATTACAACAGATTAACAATGTGGTTCATTTTTTTCTCAATGGAAAAGATATTACTAAGCACCTACAAGACAATGAAGTATCAACCTCAGTGGCTCATATAGCAAGTATCGGGTTTGTCCGACATCATGCCACGCAGGCCATGCAGGCATTTGCCCATGGGAAGGATGTCATTAGTGATGGACGAGATGCAACTACCGTGATTTTTCCACATGCAGATTTCAAAATATATCTAGATGCTCCTCTCCACATCCGTGCAACAAGGCGACATCAGGATATTATCAAACAAGGAAAGAGTCTTTCTCTTGAAGAGGTTGAAAAAGAAATAGCAGCGCGAGATAGCAATGACCTGAAAACCTCAGGATTTGATCCAAAGCTTATCCCCGGTATGCATATAGTGGATTCTAGCACTGGAGGGCCAAAGGAAATTGTTGAGCATATATATACTATGATTACATCACATGCCTAATCTCCCTCGTCGAAGCTGGCTGTACATCACTATTGGTGCAATTGCATTAGTACTTATCAGTGTACCACTATTTCTTGGAGATCTTGTCGTCTCACTTCTGACACAACGACCAGTACTTTCTGAGAGTAACCTTATTGTAGACCCATACATCACCTTGGAGCCCACAAGCCCCTGGGGCACCTCTATACCTGACTTTAGACATACCCCTGATTCCAAGGGCATTCCAACTCTTACTACTGGACCAACAGGATTAACTATTACTCAAAGTATCGCACTCCCTGAGAACTCTGTTCCAAAAGAGTTTCACCTCAAAGGTCAGTTTGGAAACTTAGACGAGAAAAGTAGCTTTTTTATAACACTACGTGACTCCACGGGGAATACTCTGTACGAACAAGTACAAGACCCCACAGATCAATTTGCTATAGACATCACTATCCCTCCTACAAGACGAGGGTTTGCACTGTCAGGAGTACTCCAAATAGAGTTAGCTCCAAGTTTTGAATATAGTAATCCTTGGCTAGAGCTTACAGCTGAGTAACAAACAACAGTCAAAGAGTTAAGTGGCAGCATGTGAAAGGTTGTTTGCCTTATTCATTAACTCCTACACTCGTTCACTCCTTAACTATTCCCCCCCTACTCATACCTCATCGCCTCAATAGGATCCAACAAGGAGGCTTTATTGGCTGGGTACATCCCAAAGACTATTCCAAAACTTGCAGAGACAGAAAGTGCCAAAGCCACAGCAGTGAGATCTATTCTAAATGTCCACCCCCCTACCTGAGATAGTCCATAGGAGCCAAGAAGACCTATGGTCACCCCAATAATTCCACCAAACAATGTAAGGACCACTGCCTCAGTCAAAAACTGAGTGAGAATATCGGAGCGCTTCGCACCAATAGCCTTTCTCAAACCGATCTCTTTGGTACGCTCTGTTACCACCACAAGCATGATATTCATAATCCCTATTCCACCTACAAAGAGAGAAATCGCTGCCACGGCAGAGAGAAATACTGTAAATACTCCCTTAATAGAACCCAACACATCAACAGCATCCTGCTGAGACCGTATAGAAAAATCATTTTCTTCCCCGTCCTTAATCTTATGGTTTCTTCTTAATATACTTTCTGCTCCCGAGATTGCGCTCTCAATATTTTCCTTTTTAATCACCTCAAACTGCAATGATCCAAGGTAGTCCACACCAAGTAAAAACTTTTGTGCAGCCTCTGTAGGAACTACTATCTGACTATTTCCACCTTGGCCAAAGGCTGCCCCGAGCCCTCCAGAGGTTTCAAAAACTCCCACCACCTTAAAATTTTGTCCTTTTACTTTTACATTGTCTCCAACTACATTACCTGCATTTTCACCGAAAATATCAACCTTGGCATCAATACCCAGCAGTATGACTTTTTTAACAGCCTTTTCATCTGCCTCAGACCATAATCCACCCTCAAGGTAGTCATAGGTTCCGGTATTAAAGTAACCTCTATCTCGCCCCTGTATACTAATTGTTTTCTCGTCATCGGTACCTGGTGTACGCACTACAGTACTAAAGGATGAAGTGGAAGATGATACATTTCGTATCCCTAATGCATTTTGACTACGTATCAAGGATTCCACATCCTTCATCTTCATGCTTTTTACCACCACACCTCTCACCGCTGCTGGAGGACCACGACGCTTTCCTCCATCTCCCCCCGGCAACATAAATATCACATTGGATCCTAAGTCCTCCACTTGCTGAACAATCAATTCCTCCGCACCTCGCCCAGCACCAAGCATCACAATCACCGATGCCACTCCAATAATAATACCGAGCATAGTAAGCAAGGATCGTAGCTTACTTACGACGAGACTTCCAATGGCTTGCTTGATGTTACTTCCCAGTAGTGTAAACATAATTTAACTTCGTAAGGCAATAATTGGATCAAGCTTTGAGGCTTTATTGGCTGGGTACATACCAAATACCAAGCCAAATGCTGCGGATACGCCAAAGGCCATACCTACTGTCCCTACATTAATAATAAAATCAAACCCCGCAATAAGACTCACTCCATACGAGACTAACAAGCCCACCACAATACCCACTACCCCTCCTGCTCCCGTAATCAGCAATGCCTCAATCAAAAACTGAATAAGTATGGCTACCCGACTAGCTCCTATTGCCTTTCTCAGTCCGATTTCTTTCGTACGTTCTGAAACTGTCACAAGCATAATATTCATAATCCCAACACCTCCTACAATCAAAGATATAGCGGCTAGGGCAGATAAAAATAGAGTAAATACTCCTAAGATCGTTGAAAATAACTCTAAAAACTGCTCCTGTGTCTGTATTTGAAAATCGGTTTCATCCTCTCCTCGTATTTTGTGTCTTTTTCGTAATAACTCCGTAATTTCTTTTTCTGCCTGATCGATGCTTTCTTTACTTTTGGCCTCAGCGATCACACCCCATACATGATCATTGGTTCCCAACAACGATTGCTGGGCGGTCTTTGTGGGCACAAAAATATTTTCACTGTTATCGTCACCAAAAATACTCCCAAGAGCAGAGGTACTCTCTGCTAATACTCCAATAATAGTATAATTTTGTCCCTTTAGGCGCACCTTTTCTCCCAAGACTTTTGTTGCTCCCTCACCAAAAATATCTTCCTTTGCAGTGTGTCCAATCACCGCTACTCTTTGTGCCGCTTTATTGGCGGACTCAGAGTACCTTGCGCCCTCAGCAAAATCCAAGCCGGCGATATCAAAA
>JBBKXV010000185.1:0-2427 GCA_037969665.1 Candidatus Altimarinota bacterium | reverse complement strand
AACTTACCTTCTTTCGTATCACCTCCCGCACCTTAGAGATCTTCCCATGCCACGCCCTCCGTTTTTCAAGATACACCTCCAATTCATCCAACAAATCATTATTCTGCAACAAAAACTTTCGCATCACAGTTTTCTCATATATTTGAACATCTGAGTCCACCATGTCTCCTTGTTCTGCCATCAGTGCGAGCAAGGCACCTCTTTTTCCATCAATTTCTAAATCGAACTTTTTCCATTCATCAAGGTTTCCTTCGAGGGACTTGAGTAAACTATCTACTTTTGACAATGTGTTATCTATACTCTGTTCCATGTCCAATAATGCCTTCCTTTTTACCGTGATTGGATCTATAGGAGCCATGGTAAGTCCCAGGTAGTCTCTCACACATGAGTGTACTGTGGCAGGTCCTACATCGCGAGCCCGGGCTAGGTCTACATCATTGGTGATAAAACCAATCTCAAGTAAAAAGGCTGAGGCGCGTACGTCTCTGATAATACCTAGTCGACCATGCCGAGTCTTGGTATCTGGAAAATAGCCTCTATTTTTTATTTTTAATCCACGGGCAAGTGCTGACTGGATACCTTTTGCTTGTTTCTTCTGGATAGTATTTTCTCCAAGGTAGTACGTCTCGCAGCCACTTGCAGCTGCACTCCCAGCAGAGTTCATATGTAAACTAAAGAGAACGTCATTGCTTCTCAACGTTGCATTTGCATATGCAATCTTTTCTACCAAGCTGTTGCTAGTAGGCATGAGTGAAATAGTATGTGAGCTCAACTCAAGATCATTCTGTAATAACTCCACCACTGCTTTTGCAATCTGGACCACCTCAGCATGCTCAGTAGTACCATTGGCAACTGCACCTGGGTCTGTCTTGTCAGTATGTCCCGCGTCGATGAGTATGTTCATGCATATGTAGAATGTATTGTATAGTATTATAACACAGCACTATTTAATTCGCCTGACAGACACATCACTTACTATTATGTACACTACTGTAATGGTATCTTCTTTGGAACCCCTACCTCACGTGGAAACTTACTTGGCGTTTCATCTACTTTCTCTATGGCAACTATAGTACGAGTACCATAATCCCCAGGAAGCTCATAACTATAGATATCCACAAACATACCACCGAGTCGTTCGATGAGAGGCATGCTTTCCTCTATCTCATCAAAGATACTGGTACTTTGATATGCATAAAAGGCTCCTCCCACCGCCACAAAGGGAAGGGTATACTCAAGCAAAGTATGCCACTTTGCAAGTGCCTTGGAAACCACAACATCATACTGCTCTCTATGCAGCTTGTCTTGCGCCAAGGTCTCAATACGACCATTGTGAGTTGTGATATTTTCTATAGAAAGCTGAGAAGCGATGGCTTCAATCATCTTGAGCTTTTTACCTACGCTATCTATAAGGTGGACATCCGACTCAGGATTGAGTAGTGCAAGTGGCACTCCTGGAAAACCACCTCCTGTACCAAGATCAAGCACCTTATCCTCTGTGCCGATGTTGATCATCCGCTCTTGAAGGGGAAGGATGCTATCCAAGATATTGAGCTCGGCAAATCTTTTCTCCTCTCGATGAGCAGTAAAATTGTGGATACCTACCCATTTCATATACTCCGCAAGTAGGGCATCTAGCTTTTTTTCTCCCTCCATTCCTTTAAAATATGACACGTGTGTTTTGATAATAGAAATAGTGTTTCTTACTTACTCGTAGTATTCATTCATACTAGTGGTTCCGTCTTTTCGCAATACCCAATCTTGTATCCGAGAGGTCACCTCAGAGTCACCAGCATCGCCTTCCCAATGGAGTCCCATAAAACACTTCCATCTTATTTGTGCGTCGTCAATTGGTATGATTTCACACTGTGGCGGCTCTCCGCCAGTGGCAGTTCGCCCTATAGCTGGCACAGAAAATAACTGCACCACGTCTTGAAATACTACAGCCACAAGTTGTGGGGTATTCTCCTCCCAGAGTATTGGTCTATTGTACTTTGTCTGTGGATCACCCTTGGACCACAGTTTTCCAGAAAGCACATGGATATCATCAGGTTGCTTACATACCCTAAGCGCATAAAAGTCCTTGTCATAAGAGTCTTTTACTGCTGTAGCTACGCCATACTCAATCTGTGCTAACGTACTAGGCGTATAACCTTTGAGGTTAAACAATAATCTCACAGAGGTATCTACTATGAGGCTAGATAAGAGATCACCTCCACCAGTATCTCCAGCCATCAGTGAAACACAGTCCTGTAGAGGACTTGGGAAGACATCGCCATGAAATGCCCCCTCCTCTCCACTCTGATCTGCAGTATGATAGGGGACAAGCCATTTCCTATAGGTATCATACTTTGAATGAAGATCCTCAAGATTTTCTATTTTTTGTGAAGTGAGGTCTTTCTTGTCTTCTCTCAATCTATATATCAT
>JBBKXV010000184.1:0-13012 GCA_037969665.1 Candidatus Altimarinota bacterium | reverse complement strand
AGGTGTAGGCCGCAAGGCTTAGACCAGCTACCAGTGACTAGACTCCAGTAACTGGTAACTAGAAAATAGCCCCTATTTTCTACCGATCTCTCTTCTCATATGCTCTCGCATTGCAACCAGCTCTGGGTAGTTATAAAAAAATGTAATCTTACGATCCTTTGCTGTTGTTGCGGTAGGCTTTGCTTGTAGCACAAATGCAGTAAAACTTTCTGCTATGTCTTCCCCTAGATTTGTTGCTGCGTACTCTGTGATAAATGCATCACTGTGCTCTTGGTAAAATTGTTCAACACCACCTTCCTGTACTGTCACCTGAGTATGGCTTTCCATAAGATCTTTCCAAAATGTCATATAAAATGCCAAGATGTATGAGTCTTTCCTTGTACATCCCTCTTGAATAAAGTAAGTCATACACTCCTCCTCAGCTACCGTGTGGGCTACTTGCGTAGCTCTGAGAGTAAGTACATGTGCAAACTCATGTATGAGAGTGTACACAAGCTCTTTCTTATTGATCGATCCATCCTCTAGAAAGCTATCCATGAGATCCATTTGCAGCTTCCAGTGTGAGGGGTTTGTATCCAAAGGAGTCACGGCTCCCATGACCTCACCAGTGCCATCAGTAAATACTTCGTAGGTGACAATATCTTTTCGTAATGGTGCAGGTACTAAAGCAGTAAATGTCTTCCACATGATAAAATGTTTCTCCTGCGTATTATGCTTAGCGTATTCTTTTGGTACAGTACCACTTTGCATATTGGAGAGAATATCATCATTGATGTCATATCGCGCAAGGTACCCAAGCTCACCATCAGCTGTGGTATGAGTTGGCACCACAGTGCTCCCCTCTTCTGTATAGATGTCATCTCCAAGGGCCTCTAGCTGTTGTTCTACTAACAAGGCCTTTGTAGCACAGTCTTCCTTAGTATCACAATCAAGAATGCACTCTGCTGTTTCTTCATCAAAATACTCTTGAGGAAAACAGTCCACTGCTGTGAGAGAGAGATACTGCTCTCTAAACTCCGTATACATTGCGTCTCCTGTATACTTAGGTGCACCAAGCTCAAGCATCACTTGTAATCGTGCCATAATATCTGCGACATGTCCCCTGGCAGCCTTGCTACTAGCAGGATACTCTGTATCAAGTAACCCTTGATCCTGTGCACTGGTAAAGTATTTTTCAAACCATTCTTGTCCTGTAGTGTCAGTTGGTAATGGCCAATCATACACTCTACTCATCACAGCTAGTACCTCCGCTAGATTGACAGTGTCTTCCGGACGATAGTACATTCCCTCGCCATCATCTCCCTGTACAAGACCCAACTCCTTTGCTTTACAGAGATAGCCAGCATACCATTCTGTAGGAATGATATCTTGAAAACAAGTGAGTTCATACGGTTCCTTGGGTATTACTTCTTCACCTAGTCCAACGATAATCAACTTCGCAAGCTCTGCTCTGTTGAGCTCTCTCTCTGGTGCAAATGTACCATCAGGATTTCCTTGGATCATCCCAAGCTCTTGTAAAAACTCAATACCAGATCTATGCAGTGTGTCAGTGCCAACATCGTTAAAACTTGCCTGAGCATTTGGGAGTATCATTGATGCAGCAAGAAGCAGTAAGGCCAATTTTTTCATAAGGAATAGAAACAAAATATTGCATCTATCTTACCTCGCACATGAACTCTTTACAATTTGTATCACAATACTCTGAGGTAGAATGACTTGCCAGATAACCAAATACATACAGCCTATGTCTCCCAGTCAGGATTCAGGCATCCATTTTTTGAGGTAAACTCTAAGGTTCGGTGTGGACTATCTGAGCCAATGTAGTCCTTTAACTGAGACCACTTTTCCTTGCTGTGGTATGAAGGTATTCTTGTGGTTCTAAATTCATAAGCTACATCTCCTTTCTCTAGTAAGCGTTTTGATTGGTCCACTTTGTTAGCATACCCATCCACAGCAATAATATCTGTATAACTACTAGGGTGCGCTTTGATATCCATTGCTACATAATTAACCAGTCCTTGCTCAACAACTGCACGTAGCATTTCTGGGTTACTACCATTGGTATCTAGCTTTACTTGAAACCCTCGAGCCTTTATTTTTTCTAAAAACTGAGGGAGATCCTTATGAATTGTTGGTTCTCCCCCAGTGACGCATACCCCATCTAGGAGATGAGATCGATCATGTAAAAAATTCCACAGTGTGTCCTCTTTGATAAGACTTGCCTGCAGATTTTTTATCTTCTCTGGTAGGACAAACTCTGAGTTATAGCAGTAGTGACATCTAAAGTTACAACCAAGGGTAAAAACAGTGCAGGCAATATTTCCTGGAAAGTCAATCAAGGTCAGTGGTTGGACAGCAGATATAAGCATAGGATGCTAGTTATGAGATGCGTACTTAGCACTAAAAGAGGTGTTAGCAATAGCGACCTCAGTGAAGTGTTTTCTATCTCTATGTTCAGACTTTTTCCCGATATTAAAGCTAGATACTGGTCTGTGGTATCCCATTACGCGTGTCCATACCTCACACTTTGTTCGTTGTTTTGTTGTCATATGTTGTTGTATTATATAGGTATATTACTCTAGTTCTTTGTCACACTTGGGGCAGTACTCTTGCTCACCTTCTAGGTACCCATGTTTGGGGCAGATAGAAAATGTAGGTGTTACAGTGATGTATGGGAGACGGAAATTTTCCAGTGCCTTCTTGACAAAGGCTTTGCAGGCAGCGCTGTCTGACATACGCTCTCTCATATAGAGATGCAGCACTGTCCCTCCGGTGTACTTGGTTTGCAAGGTATCCTGCAAGGTAAGCGCTTCGAAAGGGTCGTCTGTATACTCCACAGGAAATTGTGAGGAGTTGGTGTAGTATGGTGCCTCAGGACTTCCTGCTTGAAGGATATCTGGATATCTTTTTTGATCCTCTTTGGCAAAGCGGTAGGTCGCCCCCTCTGCCGGCGTTGCTTCTAAATTATATAGGTTTCCTGTTTCGTTTTGGTACACAGTTAACTTTTCTCTCATAAAATCCAAGACCTCTTCTGCAAAGCGAATACCCTCTGGCATAGTAAGGTCTAGGGTATCATCAGAAAAGTTTCGTACAGCCTCATTGAGACCACTAAGTCCTATGGTAGAAAAGTGATTTCGTAGCGAGGAAAGGTAGTGCTTTGTATATGGAAAAAGACCTGCATCAATCCACTTTTGGACTTCAACCCGCTTTATTTCCAGTGAAGTCTTAGCCAACTCCATGAGGTGGTCTACCTGCTGCAGAAAGCCTTTCATATCTCCCTTGTTTTCGTAGCCTAGTCTAGCAGTATTGAGTGTTACCACTCCTATACTCCCTGTCATTTCAGCAGATCCAAAGAGTCCCCCTCCGCGTTTTAAGAGCTCATTGAGGTCAAGTTGCAGTCTACAGCACATACTTCGTACATGCTCTGGCTTGAGATCAGAGTTTAAAAAGTTTTGAAAGTATGGCATCCCATACTTCGCTGTCATTTCAAAGAGGAGGTCTGCATTTGGACTATCCCATGAAAAGTCAGGGACGATATTATACGTAGGAATAGGGAAGGTAAATACTCTTCCCTGTTCATCACCAGCAGTCATCACCTCTATATATGCCTTATTGATCATATCCATCTCCTTTTGGAGCTCACCATACGTGTAGTCATACTCACGCCCACCCAAGGCGAGTCTTTTATCTCTGAGGTCCTTTGGACAAATCCAGTCCAAGGTGATATTGGTAAAAGGAGTTTGAGTACCCCACCGACTGGGGACATTGAGGTTAAAGACAAAACCTTGGATATTTTGATGTACATACTGGTAGGTCTTTTTATCTACAAATTGTTGCAGTGCATCAAGTGAAAGAGTGGGGTTGATCTCTAGCGCATCCTGTTCTACCTCCAAGGCGTACTTTTTGACAAATGGTGCAAGGTAGGTATCAAAGCTAGAAAAAGCTTGTGCACCTGCCCATTCATTTTGTAGCGTCCCTAAAAAGTTTACCATTTGTGATACTGCTGAAGTAAGATTTTTTGGAGGTGCAGATTGAATCCGACCCTCTACTCCACCAAATCCGTACTCTAACAAGGTGCGCAATGACCATCCAGCACAGTAGCCTGAAAACATATCTAGATCATGAATATGATAGTCCCCATTGCGGTGTGCATTACCTATGGCTTGGGGGTAGATATGAGAGAGCCAGTAGTTGGCAGTCACTTTCCCAGAGGTATTAAGAATCATACCTCCTAGTGAATATCCCTGATTAGAATTTGCGTTAACTCTCCAGTCTAGTTTTTTGAGATACTCTTCCATGGTTTTTTCTACCTCCACGGTTACTTTCTTATCCTCACGTATTTCGGAGCGCCTTTCCCTGTACAAGATATATGACTTTGCTGCATTGACCTCACCGTGTTCCATTAATACGGTCTCAGTGATATCTTGGATACGCTCTACTGTGGGAATACTATTTTCGTACTCTTGTTCTAACTTTCCAAGTACGTCGAGCATCAATGGTGTTGCCTTGTCAGCATCCTCCTCAACCGATTTTAAAGCTGCCAGTAGGGAGAACTTTATCTTGTCCTGATCAAGGGAAACGATGGCACCATTTCTTTTTTGTACTTTATACATGCTACTACATATAGTATCTAATAAATTCAATACATACTATATATAGCAAATTATGGTGTGCAAGAGTATTTATTGTGGGATATTTAAAAAGCCTTTGCAGTGGCAATTTGTGTATTTTAGGTACGAAAATATGAGTTGAAAAGGTAGTACATTTATGTTGATATAGTACTACATAAACCTAACCGCTACAGTACCTGAAACATTGGTTCATTGTAGACAAAAGATTATTTGCGGTATATTATAGATGACTAGTAATAAATTCTATTAACGCAGTAAGGTCTCTCTTATCTTTATCAAAGTGATAACTTACGATACCCACAGTTTCTGCACTATTCAGAGCATCAATATTGTGCTCAATATATATCACATCATCAATCCTTAGGTCAAAATGATCTAACAATTGATAATAATACTCGGGCTCACTCTTACTAGGCGCATTGGAAAGACTAAAAAGTGTGTATGGTAGGTTAACTAGTCTAAGTGATGCTTGTTTTGCCAAAGGTGCATTTGTGAGAATAATCTTTTTATTCGAAAAATTCTCCAATAAAGCATAGATTTTTCTGTCAATGGTGTGGTCATTTTCTAGTACAAGTGTACGGTAAGCATCAACTAGTATTGTTTTCATATAGTCAGATAAACAAAATATTTACCTCCCAAAAAACCACCGTGCACCCGGAATATAGTCTTGGAGTGTTCTCTGGACAATACTGACGTTACCATCCTCAAGTCTGAGCCATGTACCGCTAGTGTGTTTCACTGTTATAGTCCCTTGAAATGCTAACTTGTTGGTGGTAAGGGGTAAAGCAAGATGGAGTAGCTCACCCATGTTGATAAACTGATCCTTGGATAAGATAGTAAGTGGAACTGTTTCATTTCCTATAAGTAGTCCTGGCTGTAGCGTCTGCGTATTCCACGAGCTTCCTCCTGTATTTTTTATAGTAAGTACGACCTTCTTAGTTAGTGTATCCACAAGAAAGTTGTTATGCAGCAGTTGCCCTATGAGTATCAATGGTTTGACTTGCAATACTACAGGAGAAATCTGTAGTAGAGAGCTCTCACCTAAAGAAATATCTATACTATACTCCTCTGGTGCTTTCTCTTGCGTAGAGGTCACTGGAACAACTAAAGTAGCGTCACCTCCAGCACGTAAGTGTTCCTCTAAAAAGTACGGTTTTCCTAGGTCAAAGTAGAGGTGTCCTGATTTATTGATAGTACTACTGAGGTCATACTGTGAAAGGTTTTTAAGATCCCGGTTACTAGAGTTATGAACTACAAAAGTAAGCTCCTGTGTAGTATTTTGATCGAGCTCATAGCTACGTTGAGCCTTGGTAGAAAGTACCATACCTGCTTGGGCTGGGTGTAGTACAGTAGTACTCAATGATACAGGAGTGCCCAAGAGTGAATTGATGCCACTGACGCGGGGTATGAGGTTGTAAGTATAGGTTTTTGCTTGATACTTCGCTGGAAGTGTAAGATGAAAGGTACCAGTGGCACCAGGTGAGACGGTGTTCTCTACCAATGCAATATCATCAAGAAGGGCCTGTCCAGTATTTTCATTATCATATAGGCTCAGGTAAAAACGCCTTACTCCAGTGCGATCCCACGTACTGGAACCGGTATTTTTTAGTTGCACTTGTACGGCTATATCTTCACCTACCATAGGATTTGATGGAGTGGTTTGCATGAGACTTTTTGAGTAGGATGCGCTCCCTTTTGCCAGCTGTATCGGGAGGACAAAAGAGTTCATGGCGTAGAGACCTCCACCAAAGGGAGTCAACTGCAGATTTCCACTAAATCCCTCATAAGTATTTTGGACAATGAGGTCAAAGGTAGCAGTTGCACCAGGGGGCGTGATCTGATCACGAGCGTATGCGGCTTTTGCTCTTGTTCCTTTTCCACTTAGGATGGTAAACCCTGGTTCACCGTTATCAACCCGAAGATAGGTACTGGCATCCCATGTTGCTTCTCCTGTGTTGAGGAGCTTGATACTAATAGTGCCTTGTTCTCCCGCCTTGAGGTTGAGTGCCCCTTCTGTTGGAATATAGCTAGAGCTATATCCACCAGAGATAATAACATTATTGGTACTACCTCCTGCCACTCCTGTCATGGAGCTGTACTCCGTTTGCGCTAGCTCTCTTATGGTATCAAGCGTTACGTACACATTTTTACCTGGACATGCCGTACTTGCTTCTGCAGAGTCTCTATGACCTAAAATCGTGGGCAAGGTTTGTCCGTAGAAAGAGGTCTGACCATTGGGAGTAAGTCCGTATTTATGTGAGAGGTACGCCAAAATCTTTGCGGTTCCACTTTTTTGCTTAGCGGATAATGACTCCTCCTCAAAATTTCCAAGAAGTGATACACCCATGGAGGAGGTATTTCTCCATACAGCATGTGCGCCCACTGCAAAGTCTCCACCATACCGTCCCTCATAAATAGTACCCGTAGGGCCAACCATAAAATTGTATCCGATATCACCCCACCCTCTTACTACGGAGTGAAAGTAGTAGATGCTGCGCAATGCAATCATCTCATCCTCTTGAGTGATCACACCATCTCCATTTTGATCTTTATTAATATTTGCAGTGTGATGAACAAACAACTTTGAAATATGATCAGATTTACTTACAGACCACATGAGTTCTCGGCCATTTACGCTAGCAACCTTAGAAGCTACAGTAGTATCAAAAGGGTATTTTTCAACTTCTGCAGCATGTTTTTTTCGCACAGCCGCCTGCCCAGCATCAGTACTCGTACAGTACCAAGGCTTTTCCTTACATACGCCATCACGTGCAGGCCCCCATGTATCAAAAAATACCCAGTCATCACTGGCTCCCCAATCCCCTCTTGAGACTATCAATGGTTCGTTGGCTGCGTTTGCTACGTTGTTTAGTGAGAGGCTTGCAGTTTCATCTTCCCCAAAGGTAATGACCTCTAGGTAGCTCAGTGCGATGGAGCTTGCCATGCTTCCACGATCGGCCACAAGTTGTACTTTTGTTGCTGGCTCCGTAAAGGTAATACCCGTATAGTTTTTGCCAGTGAGACTATCTGAGGTATCATAGTCCTTTTCTAGCTCTTCCCAAGGAGACCACCCTTTATTGGTATATGTTCGTACTGAAAAAATAACATGTGTATTCTGTCCCTCATTGTCATGACTATGTACATTTGTGGGGGTAAATCCATCCTCTTCCCAGCTCACCACGTAGGACGTAAAGGCTTTCTTAGGACGGATGGCACCTGTCTGAAAAGGTAGTGAAATAGTCGTGTCGCCTTCAAACACATTGCTAAAAGATGCATATGCCTGGGGGGTCATTGAAAACTCCAGAGGTCCAATCAGTGTAAGGAATGTAGCGCATAGGACTAGTAATGCAGTGCTTTTTTTTATCATACCGTGGTACATGTAATCTACTAGAAAAAGTAATATGTTTCTATATACAGAGACGTGTACACTGTAGAAATGTAACATAGTCCCCTAGACAAGTTCAAATGGTGTGACTTCTGATATACCTGCGGCAAGGATATGTAAAAATTGTATTTTAGACTTTCCTAGGCCAACTAAGGCTAGGACAAAGCTTTCATCCACATCCAAGACAAACATACCCTCAGGAAATGTAGTATATAGTATCACTGCATCATACTTGCTCTCAAGTGCATCAAGCTTACTTAGCTGTGGTGTGTCTCCCTGTCCACGTCCTAGGATATGTGCAAATGGCATGTCTGGTGAGATAGGCATAGCTAGTGATGCCAGTTCCATGGAACCATTATCAAAGAATCCCTTTGTCTTTTCGATGGTATCTCCCATAGATAATACTTTTCTAAGTGTATTGTCATGAGTAGCTTCAATCAAAAGCACTTTTTTGCTTCGGACGACACTAAGATAGTGTAGGAGCTCAGTCATAAACCCAGGTTTTTTAGCAGCCAGATTAATGATATAGCTCCTTTTATGCTTTATAAGCAGCTCTCCTGCATAGGCAATATCACCTCCTGCTTTAGTCTTGAGTATACCTGCAAGAGGCTTCCGAAGTGCTCCTTCAATATGTTCCTTAAAACTTGCTACTCCTTGAGCATATTCATAAAAATAGAAAAAGAGAGAGAAACAGATAAATCCCGCCAAAAATGCTACAAGTGCAAAGATGATAGGATTGGACTTTGTTTCTTCTATTTTAAATGACTCACTGACCAGGTCGTAGTTTGTATTTGTTTGCTCGTTGATGGCCTCCACTCTATCATGGAGGTGACTCATGGTAGCATCCTTTACCTTTTCAGCCATTTCTCTTGTTGGGAGAACAAACCCAATATTAAGATTTTGTTGTTCTTGTTTCCTATAGGTAAAAATTTGCTCTAGCTTTGGCAATGCAACACCATCAATTTTTCCACTAATATTATCATAGGTGATTGGACTTCGAAACCAACCTAAGATGGCGTCAGCAAACTTATCAGCTGACTCAAAATAAGAGAGTGGATCATACCTATCAAGATTAGCACCTGGTTCCACCTTCATTGCTGTGGAAAAGGTAATGATAGTCTTATATTGAACAGGAATCACTGTCGTTGCTACTATAGCTGCAACAGCTGCAATAATAATACTACCTAGGAGTATTTTCCAAATATTTCTGATGAGGAGTGAAAAAAAATGTATGAACTCCATTATTCGTAGTAATTATGATTGTAAAAAATCCTGCCACTCACTGTATGCTCTTTCAATATAGCTATGCATTTCGCGTTTAAATCGAGCTACGTCATATTTGAGTGCTGCTTGTCTAATCTTTGCACTGTCAAAGGTAGTCTCCTGAAATTGTTTCATAGCATCGAGCAGTGCCTCCTTAGTTTGTGCTTTCATGAGGATACCGTTGATACCGTCTTGCACTAACTCTGCCGTCCCACCTTTATTGAGCCCGATCACTGGGGTACCACTACTATGAGCCTCTACAGTTACTATTCCAAAGTCCTCAAGCTGAGGAGCTATGTATGCCTTTGCTTTACTAAAAAGACCAGCTACATCTTCATCAGGAACAAAACCTACAAATTCTATATTTTCTTTCGACATTGTTACGAGTCGTTCGTAGTCTGGCCCTTTCCCAAAGATTTTTAGTGGGAGACCTAGTTCATTAAATGCCTCCACAATAATATCAAAGCGCTTGTTGGGGATAAGGCGTCCTCCCGCTAAAAAGTAATCTTCTTTTTCCTCTGCCACTGCAAAGTTTCCTGTATTGATAGGGGGGTAAATGACCTCTGCGTCACGCTGGTAGTACTTTTTGATCTGCCTTTTTATAAAGTGCGAGTTGCCAATAAAGTAATCCACCCTGTCTGCAGCGAGCCTATCCCACTGGCGTAACTTATGAAGCATGTGCTTTGCGTAGAGCATTGCTCCTGGTATTTTGGGTATATTTTCTTTGACATACTTATGACACCCCTCCCATACATACCTCATTGGACTATGACAGTAGGAGATGTGAAGGGTCTCTACCTTTGTGATAATACCTTTACTGCAAGAGTGATTGCTAGAAAGAACAATATCATACTCAGATAAATCCATAGCCTCAAATGCATATGGCATCAAGGGTAAAAAGAGTTGATGCTTCTTCTTAGCAAAGGGAATATTATTGAGAAAAGAGGTGCGTATCACGGCATCCTTGTACTCCTTGAGTTCTTTTTCATTATAGATAGTAGTGTAGATAGGGCTATCAGGAAACATTTCGTGAAATGCTTGCAAAACCCTATGTTCACCACCAAAGCTAGTCATCCAGTCTGTGACAAGTGCAATTTTCGGCTGCTTATCAGCTTGCAAGTTGTTCATGTGAGTAGTAGTTGTTTGTATTAGAGACTTCGTTCTATACGCTCAACCTTATACACCTCAAGGATGTCCTTTTCTTCAGGTTGACATTTTCCATGAAACTTTATCCCACACTCATGACCTTCACCTATGCTAGAAACAGACTCTGTCCCTTTTTGTAGCGAGTCAATTGTTCCTTCACCGATAAGTTTATCTCCTCTTATGACTCTTACTTGAGCCCGGTTTTCAATTTTACCTTTGGTGACCTTGCCACCCAAGATTAAAAATTTTCGAGAGCTGTAAAAGACTTTTAAGACAGTAAAATCACCAAGACTCACCTCGCGGATTTCAGGATCAAGTAATCCTGAAAGTAGCTTAGTTAGCTCATCTGTAAGGTGATAGATCACTCTGTAAATTTTTATACTCACACCCATGCTTTCCGCTGCTTTATCGACCTGTGTTTGACTAGCAACGTTAAATCCAATCAAAAGTCCATCTGAGGCAGAGGCCATCAAAACGTCTGTTTCTGTAATATTACCAACACCAGAGTGAATGATAGATATTTCCACCTCCTCAGAGCCTAGTTTTAGTAGTGAAGCGCGAACTGCCTCAAGAGAACCCTTTGTATCTGCCTTTAAAACAATTTTAAGCTGTTTAAGCTCACCCAGACTGAGCTTAGTAATAAGATCAGAAAATGAGACTGCTGATGATTTTTGAGATTTTTTTCGTAGTGCTGCTATCTCCATGGCCTTATCTCTGGATTCCTTTTCATTTTTTACTACCTGTAAAATATCACCTACCTGTGGTGTATCCGAAAGCCCAGCTATTTGTACTGGAAAAGATGGTGGTGCATTTTTAACACGTTTTCCATTAGCGCTTTGCATAACTTTTATTCTTCCGTATGCAGACCCCACAAATACGTTATCCATAAGTCGTAGCGTCCCTGTATTAACCAGTACCGTAGCAACAGGACCAAGCTTTTGGTCGAGATGTGACTCAATAATAGTACCAAGTGCAGATCGGTCTGGATTTGCCATAAAGGGATCCATATCGGTAACCAACAGGATCATCTCTAGTAGCGTATCAATTCCCTCACCTGTTTTTGCAGAAATAGGCACCATAATAGTACTACCTCCCCAATCTTCAGGCGTAAGTCCTTGCTCTGCGAGCTCTGCTTTTAGTTTTTCAATGTTAGTACCTTCCTTATCTATTTTATTCATCGCAACGATGATAGGAATGCCAGCTTCTTTTGCATGATTAACCGCTTCAATAGTCTGAGGTTTGACACCTTCGTCAGCTGCAACTACCAAGATTGCAATATCTGTTGCCTTAGCCCCTCTTGCTCTCATAGCCGTAAAGGCTTCATGTCCTGGAGTATCTAAAAACGTAACCTTGCGATCTCCGACATTTGCCTGGTAGGCTCCAATATGCTGGGTAATACCTCCAGCCTCTGACGCTGCCACCTTTGCACTCCTGATATAATCAAGCAGTGAGGTTTTTCCATGGTCTACGTGTCCCATAATACTCACTACAGTTGGTCTTATTTGTAATGTATCTGGGTTTTCGTTTTCTAATAATTTACTAAGGTTACCTCTCATGATATCACCGACACCAAACTGGGTCTCTTCTTGGGCAATTTGTAGCCCAAACTCCGTAGCAACAAGTGCCGCGGTATCAAAGTCAATTTTATGATTGAGCGTCACAATGATTCCATTTTTTAGTAGCTCCCCAATGATCTTTCCAGAAGAAATACCAATTTTTTCGGAAAACTCCTTTACGGTAATCACCTCTGAAACAATAGCATTGTCTTTTGGCTCTAGTATATGCACCTGAGATGCCTTTTCTTCTTTTTTCTTTTTTACAATTACTTTATCTCTTTTTTGAAAAAACTTTTCTTCGTAGAGCTCCTCTTCGATAACATCTTCACTAAAGTCCTTATCTTCAAGTTCTCCCTCCACTGTTTCCTCAAATTCTAAATTGAGGTTAGTAGGTATTTTTTCTACCACTACTGCCTTCTTTTTCTTTTTTATAACAGGCTTCTTAATTTCTTTTTCAGAGGTTATTTCCTTCATTTCTGCCTTGGTAGGTATGATATCTTGAGCTGCATCATCTCCCCCTACGCTCCTGCGAATGAGTGGCGCATGGGCCTCAGCATATGCAGCTTTGATTGCCTCAACATGTTCATCTGGAACAGACCTAGCTTTCTCGTTGATATCTAAGCCTAGCTTTTTAATTATATTGCGAACATCTTTATTTTGCGCGGCTCCTACGAGCGTTGTTAGATCGGAAAATTTCATGTACCCACGTAAGGAAAATATACAACGACATTTTAGGGTGCTACAACTAAAAGTCAACAAGTAACAGTGGACTAGAGCATCTTGCCGTAAAGTTTTCGTGCAGTTTTATGTCCAAGGAGTGGCGTTGAGTTTTACAATATTATAGTAGATGTCGCAAGTCATACTGCACCTCTCAAGATGATCTGTCTGTTATAATAAAGTGACTCATACATTTTAAACATAAATACAAGTGGCAACTCAACTAGAAAAGATAGCTCTAGCTATGGAAATGCTAGAAAGTGCAGAATCAAGTGTACGCTCTGCCAGGCAATTACTCTATGATATTACAGGGG
>JBBKXV010000183.1:0-3834 GCA_037969665.1 Candidatus Altimarinota bacterium | reverse complement strand
ATGCCTTGGAGGGAGGAGGCCTTGCATCACAAAAAGACCTCTCAGCCAAAAAGCTACATGAGTATAGTAGGAATCTACCGTATGCCAAAGCCACTGGGGAGGTATTTCGGTACACAAATATTCCAGCCTACCTCATGGGTAGGGTCATTGAAAACGTTTTAGGTGCACCCCTAGATATTCTTGCCCAAAAGATACTCTTTACACCTCTGGATATGAAAACCACCACCTTTCATATCGCTCCAACGTACCACCATCTTATACCACCAACAGAGGACTGCACCTGGCGGGAGCAACGAGTACAAGGTATGGTCCATGATGAAAGTGCCTATACCTTTAAAAAATATGGACATGTGGTGGGCCATGCTGGTCTCTTTAGTAGCGCAGGTGATGTCCTCAATGTACTCCAAATGCTTCTTCAGGGAGGCACGTGGAACGGGCAGAAACTCTTTTCAGAGGATATCATCAACGAAATGGCTACCAATCAACTCACCATCCCCGAAGAATCAAATGGTCTAGGCTGGGAAACAGGACAACTAAGACATATTAGTACAACCGCCTCTCCTCGCACTATCTCAAAAACAGGTTTTACTGGAACCTTTATGTCCTGTGACCTAGATAAAGGCGTGAGCTATGTACTACTCACCAACAGAGTCTGGCCCAAGCGTCCACTAGACTCCACTGCAATTAATAAGGTAAGGCACGACATTTCTATGGAGGTGTTTGCATCACAGTAGATACAAGAGTGTTCACCTTGATCAGTGATTTCTAGAGAAAAATAGACCAACTACCTGCCACAACCAGGATACAGCCCACCATGGCATTTACCCATGGAAAATACCAATACAACTCACTTAAACGGTAAGGTAGTATAATAGTAGTAATCATAAGTAGTGGGTAAACCAGCATAGCAACACCGAGTCCTACACTACTCAACATCATCATCACTGCACTCAGGCTATATAGGGTAAAGCACCAGTACAATGCGCCTTGCTGACCTAATACCGTGGCCGTAGTCCATAGCCCAGCCTTAGCATCACTCACAATATCTAGCACCGCAGAGTATACATGCATACCCATGACCCAACATAGCCCACTGATCACAATATTCCAAGGAGGCAGGGTGCCTGTGAGTAGCATAAAACTAAACAAGCCAGGAAGGAGATATAGTATGTTAAACACACTATCTACCAGCGGCACAGACTTTGCACGAATAGGGGGAAGACTATACCCCAAACCAAAAAAAAGAAACAAAGAAAAAATGATACTTCCCAGCAATAGTTCAGACTGGGGTAGCATAAAAAGCATTGCTGCCCCTATGACGATCGAGGCTATCACCCATAGCCATAGTCCTCCATGGTACTCTGGTCGAACCAGTTCTTCGTGGGTACTTTTTTTAGCATTATGCTGATCCGTATCAAAATCAGCAATATCGTTCACACCATATATAATGATATTTCCACAAAGGAGATACCATAACCCCCAAGGTAACATCCACCAAAGCATCTCAAAAGATACACCACCAGCATACACTATGCCCAATACATATGGACCCAACAGGTAATGCCAAAAGCGTGGTCTAGAAATACGTAGTACCTGCCTATAGTTCATCTTTTAGCTTCAGATATTTAGTACAAATACTCGTGATCAATGCAATATTTTCCAACTGGAGCATACCTCTCATGGCCTCGGCTTTGCGCACTTCCTGCACCACGATATCAATCACCTCTGACAATACACCTTTTTCTATGATGTGATGTAATAGTAGGTTTTCTTCCTCCAAGCTCACCCCTTCTCCTCGCATCATACGCCCCTGGAGATCCTCTTTTACCTCCACCGTAAGGAAATCAAATACCCGTAGGAGGAGTGGAGTGACCTTGAGACGTGAGACATCACCTACACGGCCATCAAGAGATCGTTTTTTTTGCCCAAGCACCTCTATGACATCGTCATATACTTGATAGGCGATCCCTAGATGCTGACTAAATTGCCTGAGAGACTCCAACTGTCCGTCGCGACCTGTAACCAGCGCAGCCAATGCCAATGGATAGTATATTGAGTACATTGCTGTCTTTTTCGTATAAAACTCCAACACCTCCTCAACCGTAGGTATAGAAGTCAGATGCAACTCTTGTATCTGACCTCGAGCGGTGGTAGCCACCACATCCAGAGTTTGGGCCAAGAGATCCACATTTTGTTTCTGAGTATAGGTATGCAGTATGTTGATAGCATGGTTGTAGATCGCATCACCAAATACTATTGCAATAGCACGCCCTTGCACTACCCCATACTTCTTGGAAAAGTAATGATGTACCGTAGGCTGATTTCGCCGTAGATCATCATCATCCATGATATCGTCATGGATAATAAAAAATATATGAATGAGCTCAATGGCTACTGCTACCCTCACTTCCATATCAGTAATTACTCCGCCCCATGCCTCTACACTTTCTAAAAATAGTAATGGACGTACCCCCTTACCACCTGTGGTACAGTATGTAGTAACATAGCTATAATCCACATCAAACCCTGCCACAATTGCTTGTAGCTCCACAGCTAGCTGTCTATCTATACGTTGTTTATTTGTCACGTCCAACCTGTAATGGTAAGAGTATAAAATGCATGAGAATTCCTAACTTACTAGTACGTAACTTTTTTTGAAACACCACTCTAGGATGTTTTGCAATCAATGCCAAAGTCTGATTGTAGGAAAACCTTGCGAGCTCCACAGCCGCCCTACACTCCTTTGGAATATACTGTATTCCTTTAGCTGCACGTGCATCAATCATCTGTATATCTCGGATTTCATGTTCTAGCAATTGTTTATACCGCTCATCTGGATCCTTGGTTTCCATCCACTCTTCTGCAGTGATCTTATACTGATCTAAGAGGTCCAATGCAAGATAAATTCTCCCTCGATCTTCTCGATCCTCCCCAATATCTCTCAAAAAGTTAATTCTTTGAAATGAGGTCCCTAGTGCTTGTGCGTATACCAAACCCTCTTCTGGCACTCCCATGATCTTGGACATCATCAAACCAATCACATCTGCACTTCCAAAGATATAGGTAGCAAGTGCAGCCTCACTCTGATAGCGACTCGTATCCACATCCATAGCCATGGATGCAAAAAATGCATCAACCCAACCTTTTTCAAAGCCCACTTTTTTAGCCAACTCAACAAATGTATTCACTACAATGGCATCCTCTGTATCCTCCACCAATTCTTTTCCAGCCCATGCCTGCTCAAAAAAAGTCTGAAACACCTCAAGAGATGCCTTGGGGTCCTGTCCACTAGTAGGGTTATCCACATATTCATCTGCTAGCCGAACAAAGGCATACAGGATATACACCTGACCCCGAATGGCCTTGGGAAAGAGATAACTAGAATAATAATACGTATTAGAGTGACGCTTAAAAATAGCTTGGCACAGCTTTACGCGCTCTTGGTCAGTCAGCTGTTTGGGGGTCTCCTGCTTTAATATGCTGATCATGTTGTAATTCTATTATATGTTAGCTGTGCAGAGATAAGACACATAGGCATACCAATACCAGGTACCGTATTGGCTCCCACGTAGTATAGGTTGTTGACTTTTTTGCTCCGATTACTGGGCCTAAACAATGCTGTTTGAAACAATGTATGCGCAAGACCTAGAGCTGACCCTTTATGGCTATTATACCGTGTGGAAAAGTCTTCCACAGAAAATAGTTCACACACCTCCAAGTCTGACCGGATAGTGGTGCCAATATATGTTTCAATAAGAGTAAGCATTGCCTCTTTATACTGCTCTCTAATAGCTGGTGTATCTTCAAGCCCACTTGCTATCGGAACTAAGAGAA
>JBBKXV010000182.1:0-5031 GCA_037969665.1 Candidatus Altimarinota bacterium | reverse complement strand
AAGTTACTCACTGTTTTTGCGTTGATTTCAACGGTTTCAAAAATACTCGCATCAGGATAAAAGTGAACTCTTGTCCCTCGCTTTGTTGTCTTTCCTACGATCTCGAGTGGGCCAGTGGGAATTCCTTTTTTATACGACTGTACGTGTATCTTTCCGTCACGATATACGGTAACGGTGAGGTCTGTAGAGAGCGCATTGACCACAGAGATACCAACACCATGTAGTCCAGCTGACATCTTGTATCCTTCTCCTCCAAACTTACCACCAGCATGAAGTACGGTAAGTACGGTTTCTAGTGCTGATTTTTTAGTTTTAGCGTGGAGATCCACTGGGATACCACGTCCATCATCCTCGACCACCATGGATCCGTCTTCTTCAACAGAAACGAAGATATGTTTACAATGACCCGCCATGGCTTCATCAAGGGAGTTGTCCACCACCTCTTTAAAAAGATGATGCAGTCCTTGTACACCAGTAGAACCAATATACATACCTGGCCTCTTTCTGACGGCCTCTAGTCCCTCTAATACCTGAATGTCCGATGCGCTGTAGTCGCTCATATATATGTTTAAATTCACTAACGATAGCTAGTATACGTGGATTTGCATTGCAATCAAGCGGAGATGGAGAATTTTGAATAACCAAGGAAAAATGTTGAAGGGAGTAGGTGCAATTTTCCACACCATACCCATAGATATGTTCTTTGAGGACTGGTTAAGAAATGATAACTAAAGTAGAAATACTTAAGGCAATGAGCACCGCCCCTAACATTTTAATAAAGGGATGCTGTGAGTTATGCCGAATAATATAGAGCCCAATGTAACTGCCAGAAAAGGGCAAGATGACTCGTGCTAATATACCAATAGTGCCATCATAAATTTGGCTATTGGTACTAGTGGTGTAGAGCAATAAAAGCATAAAGATTCCAAGGAGTGACAGAGAGATAATTCGTAAGATGAAGGGCACTTCCTTTAAGAGCACGGTACTTGTTGTAAACTCTACCGTTTGGAGTGAAGTGGAGTGTGTTCGCAGTTGTGTCACCTTTTTTCGTAAGCCTTGAATATGCCTTCTGTGGTCTGATAGAGGAGCTCGCTGTACTCTGGAGCTTACCTTTGCCTTTTCAAATAGCTGCAATAGCTTTGCTGTCTTGTTTTCTAATGAACGAATATCATCTTGTAAGGGAGTGGGGTCCATGCTCGAAGCTATAAAAGCCAGCTCTCTTAAAATGAGTGATAAGGCGCTATACCCATCATCAAGACCGATGTTGGTATTGCTGAGGTTGTGGTGTTGGATCTGAATGGTTTTGATATCCTCATCAAATTGCTTGTCCCCATGAAGACTCGCCAATACAATATCCACCTCCCCCAAAAATAAGTCAATTTTTTGCCATGCGTAGGATTGTATAAATCCATCATACTTTGGCGCCTCTTTCTTTTCCTCCTCCGCGAGAGGAGTTGGATCCAGTAGTTGCCGTAGGATGTCTTGCGTAGCCATGGTCACAACACCTATGTCTGTCCCCTGGTCCTCCTTGGACATAATATAAAATATCTCGGGGTGGTACTCTGCATAAAGCAACGTGAGAGCAGCGCGTTTATCTGACGCCTCTATGGTACCAAAAAAATCTTTTGTATCTTTTTTTCCTTTAAATACCAACCGACCTATTGGTGTGGGTTTTTCATCTACCTCGGTGATAGAGAGTACACTTGTTGCCCAGGGAGAAATGACTTCTTTTGCTTGTTCGGCAGAAGTACTTTCGATGTATCCAATGCGTAGCGCATCGGTACTATCTATTATATGGTAGCAAAATATCATAGCTGTTGTGATGAAACGATAACTCCCCCACCCACCACTTGTGTACCTGAGTAAAATACTGCATCTTGTCCAGGAGCAATGGCGTATATTGGTGTGGAAAAATGAGCAGTATACCCTGCCCCCTCAGCGCTCAAATGGACTGGGGTAAGTGGCATCTTATACCTGATGCGCCCTGTCAATGGTGATATCTTGGTAATACTCGAGTCAAAGGTGACTTGAGACAGTGCTGCTGTGGTGGTATAGAGTAGCTCCTTTGGACCTGCATAGAGCGTGTTTGTCGCATAGTCCTTTGAGGTGACAAAGTAAGGGTCTTGTAGTCCGCCGAGATCGAGTCCTTTTCGTTGCCCAATAGTGTAGTGTGCCAAGCCATGGTGTTGTCCCAGGATGTTGTCTGTACCCTGGAGGCATATATTCCCTTTTGTAACCACCTCTGGACTTGCGTGACGATCAAGAAATCCATCTGGTGTTTTCTCTGAAAAGAAACATAAACCCTGACTTTCCTTATAGTCTTTTTTATATGCAGTTAATCCTGCTTCTTCAGCCATTGCTCTGACTTGATCCTTGGTAAAACCTCCCAGTGGCAAAATAGTTGAGCCTAGCTGCTGTTGTGAAAGTTTGTATAAAAAATAAGACTGATCCTTATTGAGGTCTCTTGCTTCATGGAGCTCGTAATATCCTGTTTCTTTGCTTTGTGTGATACGAGCATAGTGTCCTGTGGCGATGGTATCAATACCAAGGCTTGTAGCAAAATCAAGTAGCGCACCAAACTTAATAGTCTTGTTGCATTGAGTACATGGATTTGGCGTTACTCCTTGTGATGTTCCCTCTAGATAATACTCCACGATCTGTTCCTTAAACGTGTCCTGAATCGGCAGAGGATAAAAAGGAATATCTAAAAATTCGCAAATACTTCTGGTGATGAGCATGCTTTCCTCGGAGCAGCATTTGTTGGTGACATGCTTGTACCCACCTTTGGGAAGAGCGTCGTCAGGAGCGGTAGAGCACGACGTATCTTCTGCCCAGTATTCCATCTGAACCCCCACGATATCATAGCCCTGTTTTTTGAGTAGTAGTGCTGCCACAGAGGAGTCGATTCCTCCAGACATACCTACCACAATACGTTGCTTCATAGTTTGGTATAATCAAGTGATAGCATACTCTCAAAAATAACCTGTCATGGCAAGAGTATCTCGCCGGTTCTACAGGCTTGTCTGTAGACTAGTTTTTTGCTGTCATGACAGCACTTTAATAGAAACACTTTTCTTAGTAAGGCTATTGACAGGACTATTGTTGTAGTTCAAAAGGTTAATAACTTGATGATAAGTATGTGACTGGTATGTATGGGTCTAGACAGCGTGTTTGCCAGTACGTTAAATGTGTCTATAGTCACTATTATTTGTTTCTAATAAAGCTTTTTAAGTGCAGACAGGTGGTGGTAACTACAACAGTGTAGTCGAATACTCCTACCTCAATCCTCTCTATAGCACCTCTTTATTTGAATGATAGTAGTAGTGTTTTAAACATGTCACAGTACTAAAAATAAATAGTTATGAGTTTTCTATAAAAACATAACTTTACGTATTCCCTGTTATCTACAACGACAGTTGTCCTCAAGACACTCCTATCTGTTGGTGACAGAAAAGGTAGCGATCGAAAGAGGTGATTCTTGTATTCCAGTGGTATATTGCTGTACCGATGATCGTCCGTGTTCACCCTTGGAGGTGATGCTGTATTGGTATGAGGATTGCGTGCGGCCTGGGCTATATAGTCCAACAAAGACTGGGTCCGTTGAGCTCGCATCCAATGCCTTTACCTCTATTTTGTTTTCAGTATGAGTATTGATAAACTCTTTAAAGGTTTGACTGCTCTTTGAGCTGCTATTGCGGGCGCTAGTGTCCTTGATCAAGTCAAAGGAAATACCTGGAAGTGGATCATCGCAGGTATAGGTTGGGTTGTTGAGACATGCCGTACCTTTTGCTTCACGGACATAACACCGCTCAGTACTGCTTATAGAATCATACTCACCAGTGCTATTTTTTCCAATAAGGCGAACCTTTGCACAGTCTGGTTTCCCGAGGTTACTTTGAAGCGTGAGGTAGGTGTCATTAGTTCCATCGTTATCAATAATTTTTGTACCATTATCATAGTAGAGAGCCGCAGATAGGATATGAGCTGGATCTGAGATAGTTACCCCCAGAGGTAGCGTATTGCGGTAGGATATATCAATATGCATGGTGTCATCTGATGTCAGTGCTATATCTTTTTTTGGTAGCTGATAGCCAGCCTCCCGCAATGATATTGCTAAAAGTCCAAGCTCGATGCCACTCTCAGCCGTATATCCAGCTTGCAAGTTATCTTTTGCGAGACCCTCTATGCGGATGAGCTGAGTAATACCAAAAAAGAGTGCCACCACAGCGATCAACAAAAGACTGATATAGATCAGTGTTATAGCGATTACAGAGCCTTTTTTGTATTTTTTTATTAACATTGTTCTTGGTATAAGGAGCTACTATGCGGTGAGGAAAAGCTAGTCTGCAGCAGACTAGTATTTTCAAACTTGATGTGTATGCGGACAAAGGGGTGTACCAAACACTTCTTTGGATCTGTTGCTCTAGGAAACACCTCAAAACCACCAGTGACCATAGGGTACTGGTCAGAGGTTAACGCCACTACGCCCTCAGCAGATGACCGTTGCAATCCCAATGTCCCTTGGATATCTACAAAGGAATAGGTCACTTGATCACCAGATACGGGATGATACAAGGTCAGCGCCGTGGTACTACTTTTTACTGGATCGATGAGATACTCGTCAATATCTGTTCCTAACACTTGAGAAATGCTACTGATATGTGCGCTGAGCTTTTGTGCGTCCTGAATCTCTCCAATCGACTGCGATAGAAAGAGAAAACTTTGTGTCATCACAGTAAAAATCATGAGAAAAATTCCCATACTTAGCATCAGCTCAACCAAGGTAAATCCGCGTTGATATCTCATTGCCAGTGGGTTAAGAGCTTGGTGAGAGAGGTTTCTTTTTCCTCTGATCCTTGCGTCCACCATGCCGTACTTGTCACGGTTATGATATCCTCATTGTGCAACAAGCTTCCATCATCTCGAAGGGGTGTTAGCCCGAGGTCTTGTGTTATTTCTCCAGTGGTATTTTTAAGAGAAATAACCCTGCGGTATGGGCTGAACTCTGCAGTACTTGCATGGGTGTACCCA
>JBBKXV010000181.1:0-3974 GCA_037969665.1 Candidatus Altimarinota bacterium | reverse complement strand
GAGGGTCTTATTCCTTATAATAGAGAGACCGTTACGCATGCACTGATGGGTAGGTTTGGTAATGTGCTACTCACCAATTGGGAGACTGGAAAGTCTATATCCGTTGTACAAAACAATATATTAAGACTGTACCTAACAAATGCTGCGAACACGCGAACATTTAATGTACAGATACCAGGAGCAATAATAAAGCGTGTGGCAGGTGATGCGAGTGAGTATGAACAAACAGAGATAGTGACTCATCAGATTATAGCTCCATCTGAGCGCTATACCCTAGATGTGTTTTTTCCAAAAAGTGGTACGTATACCATGAAGCATACAACACCGGATGGTTCTGAAACACTGACAATATTTGATGTTACGGTGCCAAGTGAAGCTATAAGTGAAGAAGTATTTAGATCAGTAACGACCAATGAGGCTGTTGTAGAAGAGATGATCCGGGTGAGAGCTATGGCTTCTCAGGAACCATCTAAGTCGTTGTTGCTTGATGCTAGCATAGGGAGCATGAATGGTCATGGCGGTCACAATATGGGACACGCATCTACTACAGGTGCCATTGAGTGGGAGGATGATATGAAGGCTATGAATACTATGAGTACAAATGAAAATACAGTATGGAAGATCATAGATGCGGATACAAAAAAGGAAAACATGGATATTGATTGGAAGTTTACAACTGGTGAATTCGTAAAAATGAGGGTAACTAACTCCAAGGATTCAAGCCATCCTATGCAACATCCTTTTCATATACATGGCCAGCGCTTTGCAGTGGTTAGTATAAATGGAGATGAGCAGAGTAACTTATCATGGAAAGACACCGTGTTGATTGGCTCGGGTGAAACAATAGATATTGTGGTAGATATGTCGAACCCAGGTGAATGGATGGCGCATTGTCATATCAGTGAACATCTACATAGTGGTATGATGTTTACCTTTACTGTGGAGTAGGTACTGGACTAGCGTGCCAATGACCAATAGTGTTGGCGCGCTATTTTTTTAAAACTAGTTGTTAGTTATTCGATACATCTTCGCTACAGCATGTTGACATTGTGAAAATAGCCAAATTTCTTGGGCTATGTTGCTTATATTGATGGCTCGGGGAGAAGGAGTCGAACCTTCATGAACAGATTCAGAGTCTGCTATCCTACCATTAGATGATCCCCGATTAGTATAACAGCGATATTTTACAGAAACTGGATCACCTAGCAAGCCTTTTCTATTTTGAGAGCACCAAGTTGTCATACTTGGTACACAAAATCCTAAAAAATACTCTTCTAGAAAGGAACTGATGGACTCTCTTTGCCATAAGTTGAGTAAAAAAAGGATACTATAAAGTTATGACATAAAGCTGACCTTCGGTTATCTTGTTTAAAAGAGGTATTCTTCTTATACTCAAGCCATGAAACAGACACAACTATCATTTGGAGATGAGCATATACCTCGAGAGGATTTTCTACAGCTTCATTATATTATTCGTGATAAGGGCACAAAGTACAGTGTATCTATGGGACGTGTACAGAATAGAGAGGAAGCTACGTCTTTTTTAAAGAAAGTAAAATCAAATAAAAAGTACCTTAAAGCTACCCACAATACCTTTGCAGTGAGAATATCCAAGGATGATAGCATATTTGAAACCAAACAGGACGATGGGGAAACAGGGGCAGGCATGGTCATACTTAGGGAAATGCGCAGAGCAAATATTATGAATGCCATCATTGTGGTGACGAGGTGGTATGGGGGAACCAAGCTTGGTACAGATAGATTTCGACATGTAAAGCGCGCTGCAGAGTTGGCAATTGTACAGATCATAGATAGCCCGTCATCCTGAACTTGTTTCAGGATCCCATCAGTGCTACCATCATATTGTTTACTCTCACAGTACATATAATACCCATGAAAACACTACTTATTTTCGGAGGCCTAGGCTTCATCGGAACCAACTTTGCAAGATATATGCGAGAAACCTATCCTCACTATAAGCTCGTTGTGGTGGATAACTATTCTTTAGTGGGAATGGAGGATAACTTAAGGGACTGTCCTGATGTTGAAGTTGTTCGCGGAGATATAAGAGAGTTTGATGCTATGCTTCAATTATATAAAAAGTATAAACCAGACTATGTGGTCAACTTTGCTGCAGATTCGCACAATGATCGGGCTATTCTTTCGCCAAACTCATTTTTTGAGACAAATACCGTAGGTTGCCAGTATTTATTGGAGTGTTCAAGACAGGTGGGAGTAGAGAAACATGTGCATATTTCCACAATAGAAGTGTATGGAGAGCAGGAGGAGGGGATCCCATACTTTACGGAAACTTCTCCGCTCAATGCTAAGACGCCGTATTCTGCTGCCAAGGCCGGTGGTGATATGGCGGTCAGGAGCTATATGAAAACCTTTGAAGTGCCACTTTGTATGACCCACTGTGCAAATAACTATGGTCCATATCAGTATCCGGAAAAACTAATCCCGGTGTCTATTGCCAATGTCCTTCAGGGTAAAAAAATCCCACTATACGGAGATGGGATGCAACGGCGTGATTGGTTGCACGTCCTGGACCATGCTAGGGCTATTGACCTTGTCCTCCACGATGGTAAGCCAGGAGAGATCTATGATATCTCTAGTAGACATGAGATCACAAACAAAGAAATTGCACAGTATATCGTAAGTGAGCTAGGGTTTGGAGAAGAGATGATAGAGTATGTTGCAGATCGCCCAAATCATGATCGGAGATATCTTATTGAACCCGCAAAGATAGAGAGTGAGTTAGGATTTAAGGCATCAGTAAGCTTTGAGGAGGGGCTACGTGACACGGTGCAGTGGTATGTAGGCAATGAGGCATGGTGGAAACATATCCAGCAAAATAATAATGCACTGGTAGTAGATTGGTCCAAAAAAGTTTAAGATCGCATACCAAGGACATAGCCTCCTACTACTAAATATTGGTAGGAGGCCAAAGCTTGTGATTGTTATTGATGCATGAAATCATTTTGTTTTTTGCTATTTTATAAGTTGATCTGGTATACTTAAATGATGGCATGTTTTTAACTAAAAATTGACATCATTTCAGATCAAATACCTAAATAAAATACAATGAGGAAAGTTCGCAGATTGGCTATGAATACTCTGACCCTAATAGTACTTGTTTCTCAGCTTATGAGTTCGACACAGGCTGCTGTATATAATCTCCCCTTTGATAATGCTGGAGACTATAGTTTTGATAACCTTCGGATAGAGGTGGCCAATGGTTTGGCGCGCTTGATACCAACAGTATATAAAGACAATGAGCTAGTGGGAGAATTTCAAGATGGTACGGGTACTGGTGTCTCATGGAATGGTGTAGATGCCATATCCCTTGCAGCTCCATATGTCACATCTGTGGGTACATTTCTATCTCGTGTGTTTGATAGTACAAACCTAGCCAAGGAGTGGAACTCAATCTCATGGGTACCCAACTATGCCTATGAAAAGGACTTGCCAGATAATGGTGGTGTAGAGACCGGGTATGGTAAATATAACGCTGATATGACAGATAATGTGCTACTTTTGCACACTGATGAACAGGCAGGGGCTCAGACTTTTGGAGATAGTTCAGGAAATAATAATGCGGGTACATGTACCAACTGTCCTAGTGCCGTTCCTGGAGTATTTGGGAATGCATTAACCTTTGATGGTACCAATGATGCTGTCACCATAGCAGATAGTGGTAGTCTAGACCTCTCAGGTGAGGCATCCTTTGAAGCATGGGTGGGACACGATACAAAGGAAACATTTACATACAAACGAGAAGTAGCTATATCACCCACCACCTCTGTGGATGGTGTGCAGGTCAAGGTAAGTCTAAATAATACCTTTAGCTATGGCAATCTTGCAGACCCTAATGGAGATGATATACGGTTTACTGATGAACATGGGTACAATCTACCTTACTGGATTGAGGATTGGAACAACGGAGCAAGCTCAACGCTCTGGGTACGTAC
>JBBKXV010000180.1:0-1222 GCA_037969665.1 Candidatus Altimarinota bacterium | reverse complement strand
AAGACTGTCATAACTTTAGACTCTTTTGTCCCGACGAAACATATTCCAATAGACTAAATAGTGTCTTTAAAGCCACAGAGCGTAGCTTTCAGTGGCCTATCATGGAGCATGATGAGGATATGTCACGAGATGGTAGAGTCATGGAAATGCTCAGTGAGCATACACTACAAGGTATGATGCAGGGATATATCATAACAGGACGCCATGGGGTCTTTTCCTCTTATGAAGCCTTTACTCAAATTGTTTCTAGTATGGCTGATCAGTATGCAAAGTTTGTCCATGCTGGCATGGAGTTTAATTTTAGAGAGCCAGTTCCAGCGTTTAACTACCTCTTATCTAGTCTTGGATGGAGACAGGACCACAATGGATACTCCCATCAAAATCCTGGTTTTGTGAGTAATATTTTGGAGAAACACGGTAACCTTGCTAGTGTATATTTCCCTGTGGATACCAACAGTGCTCTGGCTACCATGGAGGAATGTCTAGGTAAAGTGCACGGCATCAATGTCGTCGTGTGCTCCAAACAAGAGCATCTTCAGTGGCTTACATACAGGGAAGCAAAAAAACAACTAGAAATGGGGATAGGTATTTGGAGTTTTGCAAGTGATCCCAACCCCGATGTCGTCTTTGCAAGTGCTGGCGATCTCATTACTATAGAGAGTTTAGCCGCAGTTTCTCTCTTAAAAGAGTACTTTCCTTCTATGAAGATACGTTATGTAAATGTATCAGAACTTACCTCTATTGGTGTTGGTGACCCAAGGTCTCAAACAAATCAACAAGCATTTGATATGTACTTTACTGATGACTGTCCTGTGATCTTTAACTACCATGGGTATCCTGCAGATATCAAGCATCTTCTGTTTGATAGTGTCAAAGATCCTGCAAGGTGGTCAATTCACGGATATCTTGAAGAGGGATCAACGACTACTCCCTTTGATATGATGATTAGAAATAAGACAAGTCGTTACCACCTTGCCTTTAGTGCTATTACAAAACTTGCCGAACAAGGAAAGATTTCAATAGCTGAGAAAGATGCTTTTTGTGCTATGATCACCACAAAGCTCAAGGAACATAACGCATTTATCAGAGCAGAAGGAGTAGATCCTGAATACATTGCTAACTGGACATGGAAATAATGCATACCCTTATTATTAATGGAGGAAGCTCCACCATCAAGTATGAGCTATTTGATGCTCACCATAGTATTGTTTCTTTTTTATAT
>JBBKXV010000179.1:0-1524 GCA_037969665.1 Candidatus Altimarinota bacterium | reverse complement strand
TCTATTAAACGTATTGTAGTCAGTTCCATTTATGTATCGTAGACTTCCAGAACCGCCATCAATACCAAACGACGAATTAGTATCATCTGCACCATAGAAACCAGCCCCCTGAGCCTGTATATAACTCACCGACATCGCGAGCAATACAATACCAGAGATAAAAACAATGAAGTTCTTCCTTAATGAGCGCATATGTTATAACAACAAATAGTTAAAAGTCCGTTGGTAATTGAGTATCAGTTCGTGGCTGTGTTAATTCCGTTTCTCCTGTAGTAAAATCAGGAGTTAACTCATAGTCATTAACTTTATTACCATTAAAAGAGCATCCCGTCAATAGTAGCATAATACTAGATACTACCATAATGTATTTTTTCATAGTTGATGTTTATTAAAATCCAGCTGGAGTACTATTGTCTACAGGAGCTTTGCCAACTGCAATATTAGCATTTTTAGTACCACCCTGTGGTATTTCAGAATTAGGTGTATTATTCACTGGAGGGGTCTTAACCTCCGGAGGAGTCTCATTTGGCACTGGCTCGATACTCTGCTTTGTACCTCCATGAGGCACCTCACCTCTTCTCCACCAATCAATCCCACCACCAATTACTCCACCGATAACAGGCCAGATCCATGCAGGTATCACATACCCTCCAGTCTTCATCGCTGTGATAATAAGACGTGGATTCTTTTCTAGGAGAGTATAGTTCCCTTCTCTCACCTCTGGAGGTAAGAAATCAAGGAGATCCTTTCCTGGTTGTTGTTTTCGTTCTTTATAGATCAACCCTGTAAGTGCCTTGACTGCTGACTTTGGTGATATCTGTACGTTGATACAACGCTCACGTACAAAGACAGTCATCTCTAGTGGGACACCGTCAAATACCTTTGTAATTTTTGCATAGCTCACGTCCTTTTCTACACTTGCAAAGCTACGTAAAGAACCATAAACAAACTTCCCACCAGCATTTGGCTTACCTAAGTTGATATAGGTTGCAGGTAGTGCCTTCTTTTCCTCTGGACTCATAGAAGCCACTGTTCTGAGTTCAAGCATTGCCTGTACTAGGTCTTCATTATCCAATAGAGCAAAGGACTCAAAGGTGCGTTCCTCTTCAGTGAGAGGTGTGATATCATTTGTTTTAAACCGTCTATTATGCAAGCCTTGTCTAATATCTTTTGCTGCATTTAGTGAGCCGAGCATCACTTGACCTAGGTCATCTTGTGCTAGGAGTGCGATGACATTATATGCACCTGCAATTTCCTCAGGGGTACCTAGGTTTTTTAGAGCTTGATAATCTCTTCCCTTTACGACACTCTGAGGAGAAACCAATGCAACATCACTCATTCTCATCTGGGATGGTGGTTTTGGAGCAAGAGGGATACCTCTACCTGTTAGGTACTTTCTATACCCTGCACCTGTTAAGGTTGCTGGCATCTGCCCTGCAACAAGTTGTAATACTTGCTGAAGTATCTCTGCTTTCTTTGTCATCTTTGCATATATATCTGGCGACTTTTCACTCAAGTCCAGCT
>JBBKXV010000178.1:0-4352 GCA_037969665.1 Candidatus Altimarinota bacterium | reverse complement strand
GGGTATCATACGCAGCAAGCTGGAAAGTATAAGATCATCGCACAGTTTGGAAGTAACCGGTCACTTACAAAGGAGTTTCAGGTTTTTGCCGATGCACCATCAAATGTATACTCTACAGTGAAGGCAAATAAAAAAATAATAAAGGCTGGAGGTAAAGAGGTTGCTCATATTGGTATCACGTTACTCGATGAGTATAAAAATCCAGTTACAGACCACCATGTTCGACTAGTCTCTAGTCGAGAGGTGGATACTGTCGTCGCTGTGGACGACCATCCATACACGAACTCTGAAGGTCAGGTATACTTTAGGGTATCTTCCTCGGAGGATGGAGCAAGCACTTTTACAGCTCTCAATGCTACGACGAATATAGTAATAGGAGAACGTGAAACAGTACTCTTTACTAATGGTCAGGCGAAAAACCTATCAACAATCAAGGCATCTATTGCCTCAGACACGTCTATGTTACGGTCAAGTTTACTTGCGCAAAGTAGCGGTACTAGTGTGGCAAGTACTCTTAAGATTACTACTCCAACATCCAAGGTTATTCCAGGAGAGCCCTTTGATATTACAGTGGCAGTATTAGATAGCGCTGGAAATCCATCCAATGATTACAGAGGAAAAGTACTATTTCTTTCAGATGACCCGAACGCTGAGCTTCCATTAAAAGATGCAGGTTATGAGTTCACGGGTGCAGAGCAGCCAGCAGGAAAAAAGACCTTTTCAAAAGCAGTAAAGTTTTTAACGGTGGGTGAAAAAACCATAGAGGTAGTAGATATTGACAATACTGATCTCAAAGCAAGTCTCACTATTATCGTTTCCAAGGATGGTGAAGCTAGTGTTGATGAAGCCATCCTCATTACAAGACCAGAGCCAGGTATACTGACGACAAAGGATGTTACCATAGAGGGTAAAGCAAAGAGCTTTGCAACGCTACGTATCTACGATAAGGGTGTAGAGGTAGCAGAAGCAACGGCAGATGGGAGTGGTAACTTTGAGGTGACACTAAGGTCTCTGGTGGACGGTACGCATATCTTTGAGGTAAGAGAAAACTCAAGCACCAATGAAACTGTAGCCCGCTCTAAAACAGTGCAAATAACGCTTAAGGCCTCAGGCCCACAAGCTACTGACGTAAGCTTTGACCCTTCTCAAAGTGAGTATACTGGTGGAGAAAAGATCACAGTAGAATTTGATGCAGAAAAAAAGCTAAAGAAAGCCAATGCTGTTATCGGTGGAACGACATTTCCTATGCAAGAAAGCAGTACGATTTTAGGAAAATATAGTGGCGTGATAATTTTACCGAAGGATAAAGGGGTATATGATCTAGAGATACAGCTAGAAAGTGGATTGGGGTCTGTGGGTAGCACCACACTCGCAAGTGCCTTTAAGGTGGCTGCTCCTCTATTTGACTTCTCAAAGTTGCAATACACAGTGCAAGATGATGGAAGTGTTAAGGTGTCTTGGACCCAGGAGGCTCCGGCAGGAACTACTTATGGGATGCAATATGGAAAAAATAACTCTAAGCTAGATATTCAAAAAGAAATACCTAGTACAGCCAAGAGCGTTACCATAGATAATCTTGAGGGTGCACAGACGTACTTCTTTGTATTTCAAGTGATCCAAAATGGGGATGTGGTATCCAAGGATACACCAAGAGAAATCATGATTCCAGTGACTCTGGGGTTTAAAACAGTTCAAGTGCTTCCAAAGGATGACGCCTTTGATCTTTCGTGGATACTCAATGGTGATACTTCAAAAGTAGGTGGGGTACGAGTAGTCTATGGTATCAGTTCAGGCAATTATATTAGAGAACAAGAGGTGACAGCCTCTATTACTACAGCAAATATTGCTCAACTAGTAGAAAAGTCGAGACACTACTTTAAGCTAGAAATCCTCAGTATAGAAGGTGAGGTCCTTGCTAAGAGTGATGAGTTTACTGCTGTTGTTGAAACATTGCACAGTAGTACTGTGTGTACACCAGGTGATGTGCAAGGACTTCGGGTAACGCTGGTAGATGGTAAAAAGTATCTTGAATGGAATGCTATTACGGGAGCTGAGGGGTATAGAGTATACCAAGGATCAACGGAAAATAATTATGGTACACCAGTCATTGTGAGTGAAACAAACTTTCAAGTTCCTGTATTAGAGACGAAGGAGGCCAGTTTCTTTGCGGTGACTGCCTATTGTGGCGATCAAGAAAGTAAACACTTTAGTGACGCTATAAAGGTAGAAAGTGGACCAGTAGCCATGGGATTTCTCTTGATTGCCGTGATGATTGCTGGGTATACAACGTACAGGAGAAAGCAGAGGGTAATCTAAAGGATAACTAAGGAGTGAATGAATTTATGAATGGAGAAATGATACTTTGGTGGCTGAAGAGCTAAAAGTATTATCATCTTCAATAGTATTTCTAAAAAGGTCCATTTACATGATGGGCCTTTTTACTTTTACCACCGTATCAAAGTAGCGCTTAGTAGCAAGTACTCCTACTTGCAAGGTAATGGCACTATTGAGGTGCCTTGGATCAATGGCATGCTCTACAAGACTGGTTTTTACCTTTGTTTCAGTACCACTCTGTCCAATCTCTTCTGGAGTCAGTCGATAGGAGGTTTTTCCTAGGGTATCGGCGAGGTAGATGATGCCCAACTCTATGGCAAAAGGAGAGTGGCTGCGTAGTAGTAGACGGCATTCTTTTTCGTATTGCTGACTCATAAGGTACGTAGTACAAAAGCCTTCTTGAGATTGTTTTGCTCGTTCACGTATTTTAGAAAGTTCATAGTGTAAAGCTGTTAAGCGCCCAATATAATAAACTTCTTCTGGATGTAGCCCAAGCTCTATGAGAGTAGGTCGTACTAGGTCTGAGTGTATGATCCGCTCAGAGGCCACCTCATGTAGTCCAAAGCTAAAGTCAGGATAATTGGTATAAGTGTTTGTTTGTATCTTGGAAAGATGCCTATTCGTAAATTTCCCTAGATCATGAAGTATGATAGCAATCGTCATGAGTTCGCGGTGGGTATATCTTGAGGGGCTACTTTTCATATAGTATTCATTGGCCCACTCCGTCTCTATATTGTTCCATCCCCATGTCTCCAGATAAGAAAGGCACTCCAATTCAAAGGCTTCTAGTACTTTTTTTGTATGCGTGAGGATACCCCATTCATGCCATTCTGGCTTATGATGCTTGGGGTTATCTAAGTCTGTGGCAAAGGAAACGTTGTATGGCTGCTTCTGGTCCAGGTGAGATCGTACAAGTTCTGCTCCCCAAATAGGGAGCTTTTCTTGTAGTGTATGGATGATTTCTTGAAAGTTAGTCATTGGAAGAAATGATGCTTATATTCGCCTCTGCAAGGTTTTTAGTCGGCATAGGGGTTGGCGCCCCAAACATAAGATCACGGGCCTTGAGGGTCTTAGGAAAGGCTATCATCTCTCTAATATTTGGCATGTCAGCCAAGATCATTGATATTCTCTCTATTCCAATTGCCATCCCTGCATGGGGAGGTACTCCATATTGAAAGGCCTTGAGGAGGTGCCCAAACTGTCGTTCTTGCTCCGCACCAGTGATATTCATATAATCAAAGATCTTTTTTTGTAGCTTTTGATCATGGATACGTACTGAGCCACTTCCTAACTCATACCCATTGAGGACAATATCATAGGTGTAGGAAAGGGCTTTCATCTTCATTTCCTCATCCTCCAATTCAGAGAGATCTGCAACCTTTGGTGTGGTAAACGGGTGATGAACAGCAACCACATCTCCTTCTCCATTTTTTTCAAAAAGAGGGAAGTCTATTACCCACAATGGTGCAAGCTCCTTGTGATTGATCAATTCTAACTCTTTTCCCAGGTGGCTACGGAGGGCACCTAGTCCTGAGACAGCAGATTCCCAATCGTCAGCTACAAAGAAAATAATATCTCCATCATTTGCATTGAGTGTTTCCTTGATCTTTGCTGCGAGAGTTGTTTCAACCAGCTTTACAATGGTCCCTCCAAGCTCACCATCTGCTTTATATGCCAGAGTTGCGAGACCCTTTGGCCCATGTTGCTTCACCATATCTTCAAATGTCTTGATCTGTGACCTAGAGTATTCTGCTCCACCTGGTACTACTAAGGCTTTTATGTTTCCACCAGTGGTAACAGCATCCTCCATAAATCGTATTCCGCTGCCAGTAAAGAGTTTTGAAGCATCCTGCAATGTTAACTCAAAACGAATATCTGGCTTGTCGCTACCATAGTCGTTCATTACCTCGTGGTAGGTCATTACAGGCATTGGCTCTGTCATGATACTCATATCTGGACGGATAGTCCTACATAGACCAAGCATCCACCCTTCCATGACCTTCATCACGTCCTCTTGC
>JBBKXV010000177.1:0-3100 GCA_037969665.1 Candidatus Altimarinota bacterium | reverse complement strand
GTGCAGAATCAAGTGTACGCTCTGCCAGGCAATTACTCAATGATATTACAGGGGGGAAAGCCGCTTCTGCAAAGCACGTAGATGAATCATTGACTGATCTGAGTCCAGCAAAGACACAGGGAGATGATAAGATCGTAGAGGGTCTTTTTGATGGAGAAAAAATGATTGCAAAGGATAAAAACGAGTATCCAATACCAGCAAATTATGCAAGTAAGTCAAAGTTGGTAGCGGGAGATATTTTAAAACTGACAATAAAGAGTGACGGTAGCTTTGTATATAAGCAAATTGCCCCAACCCCGAGAAAACACATCATGGGTACGCTAACCTATGATAATGGTAAATATAAAGTACTAGCAAATGGTAAGGTCTTTAATGTTCTTTTAGCATCTGTGACCTACTATCGAGGTGAGGCTGGAGACAAGGTGAGCCTGATGGTTCCTGAGGAAGGAAATACTGAATGGGGGGCAATTGACTCTATTATACCTAGCTCTGAAAGTGCTATTGTTGAAGCATAGTCAAACGTTACCCCTGTATCTGTTGAAGACCAAGAATAACTCTCTTGGTCTTTTTTTTAACTCTGATATTCTCAATATACTTTAGTATTGCACTGTATGAAAAAAAATATTACAACCATAGACCAGTTGGACAAAGCAGTAGATGCATTTGCAAAGGATTTGGAGAATAAGAAAAAAGTAGTTGTACTACTGCAGGGCGACCTGGGTGCAGGAAAAACAACCTTTGTCCAGCATCTTGCTAGAAAACTCGGTGTTGAAAGTTATACGCAGAGCCCTACCTATACACTTCTCAGAGAGTACACGATGTCCACGGGCTCTAAGCTGTATCATATGGATTTATATCGTATAGCTCACATTGAAGAGCTCCAGTCCATGGGTATTTGGGATACACTCTTTCAGCAAGAAGGAGTATATTGCATTGAGTGGCCAGAGTTACTGCTTGGTCACCTCAGTCATGAAGAACTGGTGTATCACCTTCTGTTGCATAGTACCGAAGAGAAACGTGAGGTAGAAATACATAAGCTCAGCCATTAATCATATATTCATCGACACCGCAATTCCTAAATACTCGATCATCATACCCACTTGCAGACGCAAAAAGTGGGTGGAACAACTGGGACAATCCCTCGTAAAGCAGATTGATGCACACGCTGAGGTCATCATTGTGGATGATGCAAATAATCCTACTGAAATTGAGGGAGTACAATATTATAAGATGGAACAACATGGAGGTGCAGCGGCGGCGCGTAACTTTGGAGCAAAGAAGGCCAAGGGCGAGTGGCTCATTTTTTTAGATGATGACGTGATGGTGGGAAGCCATTGGTATGCGGCTCTTGTCCTAGCTCTTACTAATCACAATCAGTGTGATATGCTCTGGGGAGCAATTGCATATGAGTCCACTTCACCATACTTCCCCATGCGGATTGTGGAAAACCATGGTGCACAGTGGCCTATGTCTGCGCATATGATGATAAAAAGCACTGTATTTCAGACCGTGGGGGGCTTTGATCCTCTCTTTGCTGACTATCATAATGAAGATACGGAGCTCGCCATTCGTATAGCAAGCCTAGGGTATCACTGGAGTAGACTTCCTCGGTTACAAGTCACTCATAGACATGATATATGGAAAGGTGAAGAGTTAGTGGCGAGTAGTAAGCATGCAGCAGTTTGGCCAATACTACGAAAAAAATACCCAAAAACATGGAACATGTTTAAGGTATCAACCTTTGGGCCAATATTGTTTCCACTGGACTATCTCTATATGCTCTTTTTCCCTATACTAGTTTTCCCTCTTTTTATCAGGTATATTTTTTTAAATAGAAATGATCCATATAGTGGGTTTGCCATTTTTTTCATCAAGTGGCCGCTCTGGTTTATTCTCCGTCGGGGGTGGATATGGTATGAAAGTATGAGGGTCAATGTATAACGGTAAGAACCTACTATGGAAAGTATTATTGTTACGGATGAAAACAAGGTGAGTAAGGCAGTGAAACAAATTATTTCTGCTGGTCCAGATGCTTTACATGTTATCTGTGACTTTGACCGCACTATTACCAAAGCATGGAGCGGTAGAGAAAAAATACCATCTTTTGTAGCTATTCTTAGGCACCTTCATGTTTTGGGAGAGGAGTATAGTAAGCAGTCACAACAACTTTTCCAGCACTACCATCCAATTGAAACCTCCACAACATTGTCACGTGAGGTGAAAACGTTGGCTATGGATAAGTGGTGGGAGGAGTCTAGTCAACTTTTAGTACAATATAAACTATCTATGATGTAGTGATCACTGGTGATGGTGATATGGAGTATATTTTACATATCCTCCAAGGTTTTCAAAAATAAAGAGCTTGCCTTTCATCTAGATATTCCTAATATTTGCACCATAATTGTTGTATAAAACTTATAACACATCAATGAGTAACACCTTTTGGCAAGACCTTCCGAAACCCATAGTAGCCCTCGCGCCTATGGATGGTTATACAGATCAATCTTTTCGCTTACTAGTAAGAGAGATAGAGCCACGGGCTGTGGTATTTACTGAATTTCTTTCTGCTGATGGGATTTGCTATGGAGCAAAGCCAATTTTAAAAGCTCTAGAGTTAGATAAGCGGGAGTCACCACTGGTGGTACAGATCTTTGGAAAAGACCCAGTAACCTTGGCGAAAGCTGCACAATACGTGGAAAGTAAAGGGGCAGATGCTGTGGATATCAACATGGGGTGCCCTGCAAAAAAAGTGGTGAATTCTATGCATGGCTCATTTCTCATGAAAAATATAGACCTTGCTTGTACTATCGTGGAAACTATGAAGAAAGCAGTGAGTATTCCCGTTTCTGTGAAAACAAGGCTAGGGTGGGATGATGCTTCAAATCTCATCAACTTTTCAAAACAGTTAGTCAATGCTGGACTGGACAACCTCACCATACATGGAAGAACCTATGAGCAGGCCTTTAAAGGAGAGGCTGATTGGACAGAAATATATAAATTGAAAGAGTCACTTCCAATAACGGTATTAGGCAATGGTGACGTTCGCGACTGGCAGTCAGCAAAGGAGAAGTTGGGTAACTTGGATGGCGTAATGGTGGGT
>JBBKXV010000176.1:0-1634 GCA_037969665.1 Candidatus Altimarinota bacterium | reverse complement strand
TCCCACTACAGTAGAGAGATTTTTTGGCACAAGTATATAGACTTCAAGTGTACCAAACTGCTTCGTTTCAGAAACTTCATGAGTTACGAGTATCTCATCAGGAATCTTGTCGTCAGTACGAGTTCGCACCACCACTGCAAGTGCGAGATTCTCATATGTCTCAAACCCATTATCATCGAAGTTACTATCTTTGATGTAGCAAGTCGCTCTTGAGTCGAATTGTTCTACATTTGTCAAATAATACATCGCTCTAGCATATCGATTATCCCCCACTATCAAATACGACTTTCCCAAGCTTGAGTGACTGCTGAGAAATTGTGCACCATCGCGTAGAGCTCCAAGTGTTATGCGATCACTTCGATCAAGTGCTATGTCACGTCGCATCTCTATCACTTCACTTTGAGATGCGCGAGCCTCCAAAGCATCAACATATATGATATAAAAATTAAATACCGTGATTGAAAGTGTGCACAGCGTGAGCGCCCATGTCCCCCACTTGTCGTGTACAAACTTTGCCATACTCGCCCAAAGTGCAATTATTGGTGGCATAAAGAACAGGTAAAAACGAGGAGAAATATCATAGGACAAGAAGTAAAAAAGCGCCATAGTGAGGAAAAACCACAGACCTATTATCAGTCTATAGGCCCTAGAAAGGTCAGAGGAGTTAAAGGCATAAATCAATATCATAGCAATAGAAAAGGTCACAGCTACAATTGCATAAGGAAGGCGAACTTTGCACTTCTCATCACATTTGAAATACTCTCCATTTTGTGACTTAGTACGCACCGACACTCCCGCGAGATTCGAGTTAACCATGGACTGAGTGATATATGCACCAGTCTCTTGCGTTAGGCGCGCGACATTATCATAAAATCCATGTTCGCTTCCACCTCTGTCGAGCACAGTAGATTTAAAAGCTTGAATATTTGATTCCTCTCCAGGAGTCGAGGCTAGAAGCGTCACACCAAAAGCCCCTACAATTGCCATAGCTACAAGGCCGTGCTCATACCATGCAAATTTTCTCCAAAACACCAATAGTGTAGAAGCGGCTATTATAGGGACAAGTAAAAAAGCAATAAAATGCAATTGCATGATTACAAAGATTGCAAACAAAAGTAATGATAAGTAAAAGTACCGAAATCGTGCTTCCCCCTCATGCAAAATCAATAAGCAATACACAATTAGAAGTGAGAAAAAGAACAAAGCATTAGGATTCCATGCAAAACGAGCATATGTCACTAGAAACAAAGACGATGAAGCAAGTGAAAATATAGCGAGTGCTACGACATCGTTATAAATACGCCTGGTAATGACAAACACCAAAAGCAAAGCACATAGACCAAGAAATAAGTCAGGATAAGCCACAGTAGCAGGTGAAATACCAAATATCACTCCACTTACTATTTGTATATAGTAAAAGGCAGGTCCCAAATACAAACTACTCCCACTTGCCATAGGGCCGTGTGAAGGATAGTTGCCGTTTTCTAGTGCATCATAAACAACAAAAACATCTCGTGCTTGGTCCAGCTCGAAATGCATGAGCTCCTCATAGCCATAGAGCCTGACGAACACAGAGCACAATGCCACAAGCACAAACAATGCTATGTATAATAATCTAGAATTAACATTCATAA
>JBBKXV010000175.1:0-7194 GCA_037969665.1 Candidatus Altimarinota bacterium | reverse complement strand
CGCTCCCACCGTACCTAGGTTTGTAGGAGTAATGATAGAAAGAGTAAGCTGTTGATCATCTGGAGTTTTTTTACACAGTGGGCTTGTCTTTGGATCCTTTGCATTATCTGGCTTTCCACTTGCCAACCCCTGACTAGCTGCCCATGCTTGCACTGGTGCTTCCCATGCTGCCCACGATGGCATTTCGGATTGTACTCTAAAGAATACCTTTGTTTCCACCACAGCATCTGAACAATCATCAGAGGCCAGTAATCCATTTCTAGTATCTACTTTTATTTCCTGTGACTTGTCCACACCACTAGGCAGTGACCAGCTAGAAAATATATCGGATGAAATGTATTCCTTTGGAGTTTGACCTGATGGGCTCAAACCAGACAATCTACTCACACTTGCAGAGACAATTCCCTTAGGCTTATCAAAGGCAATACTATCTTTATCTGCATGCGCTGACACCATAAACTCTTTCCACGCTGGAGCTGCAGCAAGAAGTCCCGCAGCAGAGGCGGTTGCTGGAGATCCATCATTATTTCCGGCCCACACAGCCACTGACATATGCTTCGTAAACCCTACGGTCCAGAGATCTGACGGCAGTATTTTACTACCATATCTTTTATTTGAAGTACCTGTCTTAGCTCCAGCAACTTGCCCTGGAACAGAGAGTACTGACCGCCAAGTCCCTGCAGGTCGTGCATTTGCATCAGACAAAATATCTGCCACTTGGTATGCCACCTGCGGGTCCATAGCTTGGTTAGACTCGGTATGTTCCTCCCAGTACTCCACCACTTCTCCGTTTGCATCAGTTATCTTTAATACAGGTACTGCAGGAAAATACTCACCATTATTGGCAAAAGAAGCATACCCCGCCGCCATATCTAGTGACCTTACCTCACCTGTACCAAGAGCCACTGGCCAGCCATAGTACCACTTATCCTCATCTGCCTTATCAATATTTCTCTCATCTCTCTCACTCTTAAGATAATCAAACCCAGTCTTTGCCACAAACTCCAATACCTTTTCTTCTCCACCTGCTAAAAAGAATGCCTTAATTGCTGGAATATTTCGTGATTGTGCCAATGCAGTACGTGCAGTCATAGGTCCCTTAAACCCTCCTTCGTAGTTTTGTGGAGTTGCACCACCAAACTTGGTCTGCACATCCCACATACCACTACCTGCTCCCCATGGCCCTTCAAACATAGAAGCGAAGATAAATGGTTTAAAGCTAGATCCAGGCTGTCTCCTACTGATAGTAACGTTTACATTTCCATCGTTTTCTGTGTCCCAATAGTCTCTTGACCCCACCATTGCCAACACCTGTCCTGTCCCTGGCTCCACCGCCACAAGTGACATATTATCTACACCATATCTTTCATTACTCTTACCATATTTAGCTACCGTTGCCTCAGCCTCATCTTGCAAGGTAGGATCTATAGTTGTCTGCACAATATAGCCCTTAGTAGCAATTTCTTGCCCGTATTTTTCTTCAAGATACCGCCTAACATACATCACAAAATGTGGGTATTTTATGTTTTCACGTCTCCTATTAAACTCTAGATTATGAGACTCCACCCATGCCTGGTCTCTCTCTTCCTTGGTGATATACCCATCCTCAAACATCAATGTTAAGATATTATCCTTTCGTCCGTGTACATACTTTTCATCATCCATAGAGCTACACCCTTCAATACCTCCATACGCTGAGGTTCCTGAATCCAATGTCCCTCCCTGCTGTACTTTTTTAGCGGAGTAATCATCTTTATTAATCTTATAGGACTGCCCTGCTGGAAGCTGTACCTTTGTAGTATTTACGAAAAGATCATAATCCTTATTACCACTGCTAATGTCAGCAAAATCTTTCGCTGTTACCTCTATCTGTTCACCTTTCTCAAGCGTCCCTTCATATTTTCCCTCGTTTTTACCATCGGGTAATATACGAAGCCATACCCTATCTCGCGCAAGGACGGTAATATCCATACCAGGATTCACCACAGCATCCTCCTCCTCAGTAAGACCTCCTACACTCTCTGCTCCACTTGCCGTAGAACAATAACCAAGTAGCCGATGCTTGTTTTCACCAAACGGAGAGTACAAGCTTGGGCCATTGGGAAGAGATGCTAAAATAGCAGACTCCGCTACGGATAACTCTATAGCATCTTTTCCAAAATAACTTTGTGCAGCTGCCTGAATTCCATAAGCATTATTTCCAAAAGGAACCTGATTGACATACAGCTCTAAAATCTTATCTTTACTATACCGTTGCTCAACCTGATATGCTAAAAATATCTCTTTAATTTTTTTCTCATATGTACGCTCTTGTGTTTGCAGTACTAGATTTTTCACCACCTGCTGAGTAAGTGTGGATGCACCCTGCAACTTCTTTCCTTGAAGATTGTTAAAAAATGCTCTAGCAATACCCATGAGATCCACTCCAGGATGCTCGTAAAATCTGCGATCCTCGATAACAATCATAGCCTCCAAAAATTTCTTGGATACTTGATCAAGTGGAACATATTTTCTATTTTCCTCATCATATAGTTTATACAGCTCATTACCGTCACGATCCAAAATTACCGTGGATTCTACAAGGTTATCCTCCAAAATTCCTACATCAGGAAGATTTCCCACCACAGAAAATAGATAGGCTCCAACTACAAGTATACCCACAAGAGTAAGTCCTAATATTCCCAGGAGAACATAAAGAAGAATCTTTTTCCACTTCACTGTCATTTTTTCAAGCATAAAATTGTGTATACAAATAGTTATCGTTATTACAATAAGGTTATATCTTTTTTAGAGAAAAGACGCCACTGAATTGTATTGCTATAGTAAGAAAAAATCATACAATTGCAACGTAGATAGGAACAATCAAGTATAGATAACACGACATATGAAAAAATTAGATAGTATTAAAAAAAGAGGAAAGAAATTGGATAAACTCATCAAAGGTCTTATTGTAGGTGGTGCCATAGGTTCAGTAATAGGTATTACCCTGGCTCCCAAAAGTGGTAAAGAAACAAGAAATATTATCAAACAGCGCTCTAAAAGTTTGTTTGACACTGCAAAGGCAACGGGAAAAGAAGTGTCTAAGAAAACAACAAGAAATCCACTTACTACCCTTATCAGAGGTGCGAAGACATTTTTATTTGGAAAGAAAAAGAAATGAAGATTCCATATAAGAAAGTCATTGTTCTACTTTCTCTGGCAGCTAGCTTGTTTGGCACAGGCATATTATCAGCGCATGCTAAGGACATACGTTTTATTGCTTTTAACGGGGAGCAGTTTTCTCTTACAACTAGTGAGGATATAATGTCTCTACGTACAACACTTCCGTCACAGACAGAGGTGTCCTTGGAGCGAAAAGCCTCAGACCTAGTACTCACGGCCGGTGAGTACTCACTGTACACCTTTCAACATTCTCTAGAAAATGGCTATACAATAGATAACAAAAGCCTCCAATACCTCTTGCAGCGTGCACAGCAACAAGAGGACCATGTGACCATTACTATTCCATACACTACTACTCCTGCCCATATCTTTTTGGAGCAGGGTGGAAAGAAAGAACAATTAGATTTGGTCAGTGAAGGTGTATCAGACTTCTCCGGCTCATCACCAAGTCGTATTCACAATATTGAAACAGCAGTAAAAAAATTTAATGGGCTAGTGATTCAACCCGGGGAAGTCTTTTCCTTTAATGAGCACCTAGGAGAAGTAGAGGGCTATACTGGATATAAATTAGAACTCGTCATCAAAGGTCCTCGCACCATTCCAGAATATGGTGGAGGCGTCTGTCAGGTCTCTTCCACAGTATATCGAGCGGCACTTGCAGCTGGCATGCCAATTGACGAAAGAAAAGGACACTCCTATGCTGTGAGTTACTATGAGCCTTGGGGTAGTGATGCAACTATTTACCCTGGGGTGGTAGACCTCAAATTTACCAATGACTTTGACTACCCACTTATTGTGCACGGGTATACCGAGGGGGAAATGCTTCACTTTAATCTCTATGGAAAACGAGATGCAAGAGAGGTTTCACTCATTGGTCCAAAGATATTTGGTCATATGGGAGCTCCAAACCCAACGGTGGAACAAGTCACTACGCTAGCTCCTGGGCAACGTGTCTGGAAAGAATACGGTCACAATGGCTTTCATGCTTCGTGGGAACGTGTTATAAATAAAAATGGAACAACCTCTTCAGAACAGTTTACCAGTATCTATGAAGCACGCGGAGGATATGTTCTAGAAGGCGCTGCGGCACCAAGTCAGCCGGAGACTAGTACTGAGTCGCAAGGATAAACAATCTATATTTTCTATTATATTTTAGGCTATGAACATTACTTGGATGGGTGGAGGATCAGTACTTATAGAGGAAAGTAAAATAAAGGTACTTATCAATCCAACGGATAACTCAATTAAAAACCCAACAATGGTCCTCTACTCTGCAGAGGAGCCAGAAAAAAAACTCTATGATGAAGATCTGACCTATACCACCTCTTGGCCAGGAGAGTATGAAAAAGGAGGAGTGCTAGTAGATGCATACCAATCTGAGGAAGAAACTATCTTTAAAGTGACCACTCCAGAAGGTAATAACGTGTGTATTCTCCCAGTCTCTGGAAAGGTAGGTGCAGGTATCATGGATACACTTGTTGACACGCAAATTGTCCTATTTCCGGGGTCTTCTCCTGAGGCATTAAAGACTGTAGAAGGCATTGAGCCTGTCTTTGCCTTTCCTATCTTTATGGATAGCATTGCAGATCTCAATCCAGAGTATAAGGACCTCATGCACGAGACACTTCCAATGTTCAAAGCACCAAAAACCATCACAATGACCGATCATACTACCTATATCCTTCTTGAGCCTCAAGGATAGCTTCTGTTTTCTACTCTATCTCGAAAGACCATGTCTCTGATCAAGCTCCTTCCAAAGATTCTCCAGCACCAAATTGCTGCTGGAGAAGTAGTTGAGCGGCCTTACTCCGTGGTAAAAGAGTTAGTAGAAAATAGTATAGATGCACAAGCCACTCGTATCGTTATCATCCTCCGCGAAGGAGGCCTTACTCACATCGAGATTCAGGATGACGGCAGTGGTATTGCAAAAGATGATATGCTCCTTGCCTTTGAGCGCCATGCCACTTCTAAAATTGAAAACACGGAAGATCTCTTTAACATTACCAGTTACGGATTTCGAGGAGAGGCTCTTTCCAGTATTTCTGCAGTGAGCACACTGACTCTTGATTCACGTACTGATGAGACCACCCACTCTTTTGTAGCAAGAAGTGTTGGTGGAGAAATTGGAAATATGGTTACTGGGGCACGTTCCAAAGGTACCACTATTACAGTGGAAAACCTTTTTTTTAATACTCCTGCTAGACTAAAGTACCTCAAGCAAGCAGCAACCGAGTATACACATATAGCACGGTATATCACGGAGGTTGCTCTGGCACATCCTCACATACGCTTTGAAGTCATACACAATGACAAGAAAAATATTATGCTGCCAAAGACAGACCTACGTGGACGGGTAGAGCAGTTATTGAGAAGCAGCTTTCTAGAGGGATCAATTCCTATAGAAACAGACCATTCGAGCCTGCATATCTCAGGATTTATTTCCAAACCAACAAATACCTACAGTACACGCAAGCACCAATACATTTCCGTCAATGGAAGACCAGTACGCGGCGATCTCATTGCCAAGGCAGCACGTGAGGCATACCATCGTATCATACCACCTGGTACTCACCCCCACTTTACACTTCACTGCACACTCCCCCCAGAAGATGTAGATGTCAATGTACACCCGAGAAAAACTGAAGTGAAATTTGCGCGTCCAGGTGAAGTTTTTTCTGTGGTCAAAGGAGCTCTTAGTACAGCATTTAGTAAACATGAGGATAGTCTCCACCCAGGAGCCGTTACCCTCTCCTCTCCAAAGGTCTTTTCTACTGGAAATTTTCAACCACAAAGCAGGGCATCATCACCTTACAACATGACCTCCGTACACGCCCTAGGAAATGGTCTTTTTGACGCTACAGTCGAACGCACCTTTGAAACCTCCTCTCCAGCACAAAAGAAGTATAGCTCACATACTAGTGAATTGATGCCTCACTATGCTCAAAGTCCAACTTCCCAAGAGTACACCTATCTTGGGCAAGTGCACAATTGCTATCTAGCCGTCATGTCACCAAATGGACTACTACTTATTGACCAACATGCAGCTCACGAACGCGTTCTTTTTGAAAGATTATTAGAAACCAAAGAGGATATTACACGGCAACCGTTGTTACAACCTCACCTTTTAGAGATAACTCCAGAGGAGCAATCGATCCTTACTCACCAACAACACACACTGGAAGAAATGGGGTTTCACTTAGAAGAACTAGGAGATGGGAGTATTGGACTACTTTCTGTACCAGCACTAATAGCAACAAAAAAGATTGATCCTATTACTTTTTTTATGGAAGTACTTCGCAACTTTGAAGTATCCGAAGAGGGCTGTGCTAGCAATGGTTTACACAGCTATAGAGAAAAGTTACTAGCCTATACAGCCTGCCGCTCTGCAGTAAAATTTGGAGACGAGCTCTCAAGGACAGAAGCAGAAAAGCTTCTCAAAGACTTTATGCACTCACCTAGAAAGCATACTTGCCCTCATGGACGATGTAGTATTGTAGAGTACGCTCTTAGTGATCTCAAAAGGCTCTTTGATCGCTAATTCCTACTATAAATAACTTGTCCATTGGATATCTTCAGACGTCTAGTAGAGTTTCTTGCATAGAGACGAAGAGGTACTATAATCAGCCCAGTAATTATCATTGTACTCTCCATCTATGAGCGATATCCTAAAAAGTATACTCGAGTCTGACATCATCAATACAGCGATGATTCTTATCCTTGCTTATCTAGCATTTCTATGGATTGCCATTATCCTTTGGGTAACAAAAGATATCATTCATCGTACATCCAATATGCTTCATCAAATCTTAGCTATTTCTAGTGTTATTTTTCTTACACCTCTTTTTGGACTCCTGATCTACTTGATTATTCGTCCTACCCGTACACTGATTGAGCAGGAATATGAAGAAATTATTACGGAATTGTGTGAGAAAGTTGAGCACACGCGCAAAAAATCAACTATTATCACTAAAAAACAACAACCCTCAATAAAAAAGCCTGCTATAACCAAAGAGGAAAAAAAATAATACATCA
>JBBKXV010000174.1:0-1122 GCA_037969665.1 Candidatus Altimarinota bacterium | reverse complement strand
CTAGTTGCTCTTGGTCCCAAGGATAATGTGACAGCTCTTCTGCTGACTCCTGAAGACTTTTTTTCTTTGTTTCCTCTACAAAATGCTCAATAGCATCATCATGTATTGTTACATGTTGTAACGCTTCCTCCATCCCCTCCATTGATTGTAATACGTTGATCATAGTATGTTGTTATCATTAAAAAATATGTACATCAATATCCTGACTCACTTCCTTGAAAAAATCCCCCTCACCCCTATTCTGAAGTAACCTCAAGACCTCATCAAATTCAGGAAGCCAAACATTCTCTTTTCGAGCTAGAGCATCTACATTTACCCACTCAAACTCTCCATCTTTCTTACTTACGAGATCGCCCTCAGGTGCCTCAAACCGGTACATATAGACCATCTTATCCTCCAAGACCTCCTTGGATTTCTGGTCACAGACAACATAATGTCTTATGGCAAAGAGCCTGCCCTCTCCATGGAGATTGGTCTCATCAAAGAGCCCCTGATTTGCACTTTCTTGCAAATTTTTTCCATACCACACCTTGGAGTTTGGAAATCCTTTCAAACCATAAAAAGGATTCTTTTTCCTAGTATAGATAAGATACTCATCTCCATCTAGCCCCTTGCGCACACAACACAGCTTGAGTGTAATCTTTGCTTGCTTACGCATACGCACCTCCTGAGCATCCATCTGATTTGCAAACTCCTTTCCTTTCACTGTCAGGTGGTAGCTCCCGTCAGATGCCTTAAGAATAAGGCCTCCCTCCACCAGCTTATCCAAGTGAAAGGTAAACTTACTACCCTCCATGCCTTGAGGCTTCATATCCGAATACCGTTGTGAGGGTGCAAATAATATAGACTGCAATATCCCTAGTTGTATCTCGTGAAGTGAATTCATAGTATGCTTGGTAAGTAATACAAGGCTATTGTAACTCCATGCATTGAAGTATCTAGTAAAGTTTTGTTTACCAGTAAAATTTTAGAACTGGCCTAGGACAACAGGACTCGAACCTGCGGTCTCACGCACTCCATGCGTACGCGCTAGCCAACTCCTGTGCTATTATATCAATAATCATTAAAAAAGATGAGCGATAGCCCATCTTTTTTTACACCTTAGGTTATAACAAAGTGCTG
>JBBKXV010000173.1:0-1432 GCA_037969665.1 Candidatus Altimarinota bacterium | reverse complement strand
ATCTACGGGAGCAACTCGTGGATAAGGTCTCACGGCAAACCTATTCCTTTATAGAAAAAACCACTGCGGCGAAGCTGCTTACCAATCTCACTGCGGACATCAACTCCATCAAGGTATTTATAGGGCAGGCAACAGCTACGCTCATCTCATCGGTGATCATCTTGATCGGTGCTGCCGCTTTTTTACTGACCATCAACTGGCAGCTTGCACTGGTGGTGCTTACTATCATTCCAGTGATAGGAGGAATGTTTGTCTTTGTGTTTAGCCGAGTAAAGGCCTTGATGAAAGTGGCGAGAGAAATCATTGATTGGCTCAATAAAGTAATCAATGAAAGTATCATGGGCTCCACACTAGTACGGGTGTTGAATTTACAGGAGTCAGAGTCTAGTAAGTTTCGGGATGCCAATAACTGTGCTAGAGATATGGGTATTACCATACTTAAGCTCTTTGCTAGCATGATACCTATTGTGATCTTTGTGAGCAACCTTGCCACCGTGGCTATACTGGTCATGGGAGGTAACTTTGTGATCTCTGGAGTTATGAGTCTTGGAGATTTTTCTGCCTTTAACACGTATGTTGCGCTGTTGATATTTCCTATTCTTATCATTGGTATGATGAGCAATATGATGGCGCAGGCAGCGGCTTCTTATGAGCGTATTTCAGAGGTGCTCGATGGAGATGATCCTGTGGATGAAGGTACAGTAGTACAAGCTATCAAGGGAAAGATCGAAGTAGAGCATCTAGTATTAACACATGGTGACAAGGCTAGTCTTAAGGATATTTCCTTTACCATCAGTGCTGGAAGTAAGGTAGCTATCATAGGACCAACGGCAGCAGGTAAGACACAGTTACTCAATGTTTTGATAGGGCTTACAGAGGTCAGTAGTGGGATAATCAAATATGATGATCAACTCTTAGAACGATACGACAGTGAGGCATTACATAGGCAGATTGGATTTGTCTTCCAAGATAGTGTGTTGTTTAATCTCACGCTACGAGAAAACATAGGGTTTGGCGAAGAGGTGTCCGCCGATGATATGGAAAAAGCCATGGAAACTGCTGAGGTAAAGGACTTTATAGAACACCTTCCCTTGCAGCTAGAAACCATCGTCTCCGAGCGAGGAACAAGCTTGTCAGGGGGGCAAAAACAGAGGGTCATGTTGGCGAGAGCCCTTGCGCTCAATCCAAAAGTCTTACTCCTTGATGACTTCACAGCGAGGCTCGATGCCAAGACAGAGTCCAAGATACTATCAAATATTGCCAGCAACTACCCAGAGATTACCCTTATTTCTGTGACACAAAAAATATCCTCTATTGAGGGATATGACAAGATTATAGTGATCATGGAGGGAGAGCTCATCGCAGAGGGTACGCACAAGGAGCTTTTGGAGTCCTCACCCGAGTATGTGCAGATTTACAATTCTCAACAAAG
>JBBKXV010000172.1:0-1509 GCA_037969665.1 Candidatus Altimarinota bacterium | reverse complement strand
GTATACCCGCGACGATAATGATGTACATGCGTGTCCCACATGCTTAGTACAGGCGTTCGAGCATGGCTCCATCATTCCTGATGAACTTCACGATCTAATTGACTGGTCATATATTGATTGGCATTGGGTGGAGGCAGCATGAGCACATCTACCGCAATAATTCTATCAGGCATCCTCGTGGCTGGCGTTGTAGGCGCTAAGGGAATCACACTGGACCCATTCAGCATGGAAGGGAAGATGTCACGTGATACGGCATCCAAAGAGCACGCAGCGGATGCAAGGATTAGTAACACACAATTCTATATCCGGAAAGCAACCGATCAAGTGAACGCCTTCAAGGGAGTACATAGCTATCTGCCTGCCAGTCTTGATGATTTGCCTGATGAGTACGTGATTGATACCGATTCATGGGATAAGCCACCAGAGTACGTGGTGGATGGTGAAGAACATTATGTGAATAGCTCCTCATGGAAGTTGATTGGGAAGTAGTTCACACATAAAGTGTGATATAAAACACGGAATTTTGATGTACAGTACGACATTATTACCCCACTGCAACAGCGCAGGGATCTTTTAACACTCCTACCGATTGTTTATCTAATTGGTTATCGGCAGGGGTCATCGTATTACCCAACCTAAAATAGAGAATATTTTTCTTGACTGTGGCGCCAGGTCTAAAAAAGATGTTGAAGCATTAGGTATACATATAGGAGCCGTGTGCACTTATACAGATACCTACGATGAACTTGCACATGATCATATTATAGGCAGAGCTTTTGACAACAGGATAGGGGGATTTATGATTGCAGAAGTAGCACGCAAGCTTGCTGAAAATAAAAAAAAGCTTCCTTACTCCCTATATATTGTAAATGCTGTGCAGGAAGAGATAGGGCTTCGTGGAGCGGAAATGATAGCCCGGAGAATAAAGCCAAATGTAGCTATCGTAACGGATGTAACCCATGATACGACTACACCTATGATAAATAAACATAAGGAGGGCGAGTGTTTGTGTGGCGATGGTCCCACACTTTGCTATGGTCCTGCAGTCCATACAAAACTGCTGGATTTTGTAGAGGAAGTGGGAAAGAAAGCAAAAATACCTATACAGATGAGAGCTGCTAGCCGCAGCACTGGCACAGATACAGATTCTTTTGCTTATGCTAATGATGGCTGTCCGAGCGTGCTCATTTCTATTCCACTGCGCTATATGCATACCACCGTAGAAATGCTTCATAAAAAAGATATTGAAAATACGGTGAATCTTATTTACGAGTCTTTGCTCAAGCTTACTCCCAAAACAAATCTGAGCTATTTTGATAATGATATAAGTAAGCAGTAATTTCGCTTATGGATGATAATGCAAGAGGCGCTAAATATATAAGACTGTTTGGTTCTATACTATTTTCGTTTATAGGATTTTTAGTGCTATTAGCTTTGCTGGTAGTAGCTGTACGGGTTTTCTTTGGTATTCTTGATTCCATACCATTTACGAAGTATCTGTATATGATG
>JBBKXV010000171.1:0-4226 GCA_037969665.1 Candidatus Altimarinota bacterium | reverse complement strand
GTACATATTGATTTCGATTAATAGAATGAAATACCTCATCCTAGATAAACACTGGGGTCCTGAACTACATTCAGGATGACGGTGTTTTTAGCAGGATGACGGCGTCTCTTGCAACATACACCACCAGGTCATTCTCCATTTTCAATTCTAAATGCTCAATTGGAAAGGTGCTCCCCAATCACCTCCTTGAGTTCATCCAGTCCAGTGCCATCCTTTACAGAAACAAATACGGGGTCATACTCAGAAAAAGTATCTGCAAACTCCTCCTCCATGAGGGTGGCCCCTAGATCCATTTTATTGAATACATAGATCTGTTGTTGCTTCCCTGCGCCTATTTCCTCTAACACCTCATGCACCACTTCTATCTTGCGAAGCACCTTAGGGTCACTAGCATCAATGACATGAAGCAACAAATCTGCCTCAATCGTCTCCGCCAAGGTGGACTGAAAAGAATTAATCAACGTATGAGGAAGGTCTTGGATAAATCCAATAGTATCTGAAAAGAGAATCTCTTTTCCAATAGTGGGCAGGTATGCTTTTCCAACCCTGGTATCCAAGGTAGCAAAAAGCTTATCTGCCGCCAAGGCACCCTTTTGAGTGAGTGCATTTAACAGACTACTTTTCCCTGCATTGGTATACCCTATAATACCCACGGTCTGAAACTGCTGTCTTTTTCTTCTATCCATATGTAGCTTGCGAGCTTTACGGCATGCTTCCAGCTCTCTTTTGATACGCAACTCTCCCTTTCCCAGGTGACGCCTCATGATCTCTGTATTGGTCTCTCCAATTCCCTTGGTACCAATACCACCCCCCTGACGAGATAGCTCCATACCCATACCAAAGATACGAGGCCCCATATGGCGAATGCTCGCCAACTCAATCTCAAGCTTGGCCTCCTTGGTGGTGGCGTGCTTTTGAAATATTTTTAAAATAAGATCAATCCGATCCCAGACCTCTATGTTTTCTTTTTGATATAGCTTGGTGAGCTCATAGATTTGCGATGGTTTTAGCTCGTTATTGACAATGATAATATTTGCTCCAAGACTTATAGCATCTTGTTGGAGCTCCTTTGCTTTTCCAGATCCGATGTATGTCCGATAATGTGGCACCATCCTCCTCTGTACTGTCTTCATCAAAGAAACGCCGCCAAAGGTACGTACTAAGCTATCTGCCTCACTAAGTCGAAATGCCGCAACTTCCTTTGACATATCCTTTGGCACGCAATCGATAAGTATTGCCCGCATCTCTGGTCCAGATTCTTTTTTTGTACTCAAGGTTTCTCTATCGTAATCAAATTATCTATACCTACAGTAGCAATCAACCGTAAAAAAGGCAAGACACACATAGAATCATCCTGTACTTGTTGCATCCCTTCATTTTTCTACATTTTGCAGTATAGTACGTGAAGATACCGTTTCACTTACACTCTTACCTTTTGATCTATGTTTGATTTTTCCAAGCTACATCCTATCTTTACTAATGATATGCTAGGATATACGCTTTCACACTATAGCAATGCTCTTGGTTTGTTTATTGTCCTCTCCATAGGGTTTCTCTTTCTCAAGTATGTTACTGTTCGCTATATTGCAGCACTTGCCAATGCTACCGTAACTGATTTAGATAATACTTTTGTAGATATTGTCCGGGCAATTCCAAGAAAGTATGTCTATTTTCTCTCCTTTTTTCTCAGTCTTAGACTATTTGAGCTACCAGCATGGGTTTCACAGACTCTGTTTGTCGTGGTGGTTTTTTGGACTACATTATACCTCATGAAGATTTTGAATATATTGATTCAGCATATGAGTAGAAAGCATATTGATGCACACAACCATGTCAAAGGTGCGGTGGGGATGATTACTGTCATCATCCAAGGTGTCCTTTGGACCATCGCCACTGTGCTTGTGTTATCCAATCTGGGTATCAATGTTACTTCGCTCATCACTGGACTTGGGATCGGAGGTATAGCCGTAGCCCTTGCATTACAAAATATTCTTGGTGATCTTTTTAGTTATTTTGCTATACACCTCGACCAGCCTTTTGCTGTGGGTGACTATGTTGTGGTAGGCAATACTACGGGGCATATTACCAAGATCGGTATCAGGACTACACGTATCAAGTCACTTACTGGAAACGAAGTGGTGGTTTCAAATAAAGAAATAACCTCCTCTCAAATAAAAAACTACAAGCGATTGGAGCGACGACGTATTCAGTTTTCCTTGGGAGTGACTTATGACACGACTTTGGCGCAACTGAAACAAATACCAGTACTGGTGGAGAATATTATCTCCAAGGTAGATAACGTCACCTTTGAGCGATGTCATTTCAGAAAGTTTGGTGACTATGCGCAGCATATGGATGTGGTCTACTTTGTGGAAAGTAAGGAGTTTAGAGCGTACGTAGACGCCAACCAAGAAATCCTCCTTGGTGTTAAAGAAGTGTTTGGGCAGGAAGGTATAGGATTTGCCTTTCCTACGCAGACGTTATATGTGGAGAAGGGAGAAACTACATAACATAACAGTTCTATACTAAAAAAGAGGAACGTGCCTACTAGGCAGTTCCTCTTTTTCCCACTGGTAATTCTTGAAATTACTTTGCAGCCACAGCATTTTGTACTAACTGACTTAGTTCATCAAAGCTGTTAAACTTGAGTTTTACCCCATTGAGGAAAAACGTTGGAGTAGAGTTTACTCGCAGGCCTATTGCTGCAAGTCTATCTGCTCTAACCTTATCTAAGAGTGTACTGTCTGCTTTATCCGCTGCAAATTGAGCCATATCTAACCCTAGCTCCTCTGCATAGGTGGTAAACAGTGACTGTGCATCAGCACCCTTTGCAGACCATGCCTTTTGGTTTTCAAATAGCTTATCATGCATCTCCCAAAACTTTCCCTGTTTTCCAGCTGCCTCTGCAACTACTGCTGCTGGCTCTGCATTTTTATGTAGCTCTGTGAGCGGAAAGTGCCTGTACTCAAAACGAATACTATCTCCCTGAGTTGCCAATAGCTGCTTTATTGCTGGGTATGCATTACCACATGCTGGACACTCAAAGTCACTATACTCGGTAAGCACAACCGTAGAGCTTACGTCTCCTTTTGCCCATGCATCGCTAGATGCAGCAGTGTCTCCTGTAGCGATCTCTGGCGCTGTACATGCTGTTAAAAGCAATGCTGAGGATATCGCCAAGGCGACCAATGTCTTTTTCATAATAACGGTAAAAAATATACGACGGATCAAGTATAAGACTTCTTTTACATCTGGTCTACATAGGGACCTTGCAGAAAAAATCAATGATGATTCAGTATGCTTTATCCTGCATGGGGTCTCTACACTCACACCATAGCTCATAGTCTCTCTCAATGGTGGCTCGTATTTTGTCCCTTCCGGCAACTCTTCCCATGGCAGAGTCCATAGAATGAAGCATATCAAGCAAATAGTGTATCTTCAACTTTTTGAATTCTACAATGCAGGGTATCTTTTTTTTATCCACGTCTGTCCTAAGAATGAGCATATTGGAGATGCACTCATCTAAGGTAGAGCCTCCAGAAATCTCTTGGTGTACTAATTCATAAAACTCCTTCTTATCAAGAAGGTCATTTTGCTCTAACTTACCCTCCGTCTCCTCTATTGTGGCAAGGATTGCACGCGCCCTAGGGTCTTCCTCTAAGGTACCTTGTACCCTAGAAACCACTGCAGCACGAATACCACTGATGCCACCTCTTACTCTCAGGTATGTTTTCAAATCATCTATAGCAAGACCAGATAACACTTCTTGTAGCAATATTATGCCAAATATAGTTTCTTGAATATCTCTCCTCATTTCCACAATGAAAGCAATATGTATACTCTCAGTATCATAGAGATTGTTAATCTGACCCACCTCCACATTAAAGCGACAACCTTCCACCATAATAGGAACTACCATCCTATCTGTAAATAGCATCTTAATTTCTTCCACAGTATGCTCTTCCCTTAGGATAAAGTCTGGGACTAATATTCCTTTATCATCTATACAACGGAGTTGGTCTGACATGCAAATACATACTGTATCTAAATTTTTTGCAATATAGAATTATAACCGTCTTCGTCAAGTATTTCTTTTCTCCTGCACCCTTCTTTTATTTTTCATTTCCAAATCCAAAATTTGTAGTATGCTCCATGCACTATACATAATAGACTGGATTACCTATGGATATCAGGAACATTGCGATTATCGCCCACGTTGACCACGG
>JBBKXV010000170.1:0-3129 GCA_037969665.1 Candidatus Altimarinota bacterium | reverse complement strand
GTCTTTGATGGATTACAAAGATAGAAACTTGGATTTTCTGGCCATGTGGGGTGGTCAAAGACCTGAGAAAAATGATGATTCCAATCCTCCGCAAACATGAGCGTATGATGCCTCAGCATGGGTAAGGGTTTTCCAACTCCCATATACATGATAAACGCTGAAGGGGCCTGGACTTTCTTTTTCCAAAAGGCTTTTGTATAACTTCTATACTCTTCCGATAAAAGTTTTTCTTCAGTAAAATTATAATCTGCGTTGGAAATTACCTCGTCTGCTGGATACGTTTTATCCCCTACCCAGACTGCCTTTGCCCTTCCATGCTCCACCTCTATCCTTGTCACAGGGCTATCGGTGACGATCTTAACTCCTAGCTCTTTACAGAGCTGCTCCAAGCCCTTCACTACCTCGTAGATACCTCCTTTGGGGTACCAGACACCCATGTTAAAATCGATATGAGACATGATATTGTACAATGCTGGAGTATTTTTTGGTGATCCGCCTAAAAAGACCAGGGTATACTGCATGATTTTTTGTATCCTGTGATCTTTAAAATAACGAGCCACGTAGGTTTCCATATTAGAAAAAATATGCAGCTTAGATCCCTCCAATAGCACCTTCCAATTGAAAAAGTCTAGTAAAGTATTGTAGTTTTTATACACAAAATCTGCCATGGCGATCTTATATGTATACTCACTATGTGTGAGAAACCTTTCTAATTGTTTCTTACTCCCCACTTCCCACGTTTCAAATAAGTCTCCCAGTTTTTTTGTGTCGGTAGAAATATCTACATGCTCCCCGTCCTCAAAAAAGATACGATAACTCGGAGTGAGCTGCTCCAAGGTAAAGTAGTCCTCGGGAGTTTTATTGAATAGTGCAAAAAAGTGTTCAAAAACATCTGGCATCAAATACCATGAGGGGCCCATATCAAAACGGTATCCCTGTTGTTCAAAAGTACTAGCCCGTCCACCCACAGTCTCATTTTTTTCTACAATGGTAACAGTATGACCATCCTTAGCAAGAAGTGCTGCTGTTGCTAGCCCACCTATCCCACCTCCAATAACCACAACAGACTTTATATTCATTACTAATAATTATTATGCATACCACATCATATGAATTTTTCATGCGATATCAAGAAGTATGTAGATAGGCTAAGTACTAGTCCTAGCACGATACATATAGATCGTCGCGTCCCAGTCCAAATACCCACGTATACACTTTACCTCGGCAGCAAAAGACTGACAAAACTCCACCACTTCATCTATATCATAGGCATAGTATGCCTCATCTATGGGATGGTGTTTGCGGTCTAAAATATTGAATGCTACTCCCTTCTTTGCATGAGTATACAGCCTCTTTATCATCTCAAAATACACCTCCTTTGCCTGTGGAATATGAAAGGAAAATGCTCCAGAGGACAACACGTAATCGTAGGACTTTTCCAAGTCATTAGCAAAGTCATGCTGAAATACATCAATACCCGGATACTTTTTCTTTGCACCTTCTATCATCTCATCCAACAAATCAACACCAGTATAGGAAAGACTGGAACAACCTTGATGTAGCAAAAAATCATAGAGATCTCCCACGCCACACCCCACGTCAAGTACGGTTACCTCATGCAACTCTCCTACTTCGTATAGTTTTTGAAAACGCAGTAACTGTGTACGTGCACGGCCCCAACTCAGTGCGCGTGGACTGTATATACCATACGTTGATATCAAGGTATGATAAAAAGCACTAATATCAAGAGGTTTATTATTCATTGTCCAATCATACACTTCCTAGAGGCCAAACTCAATGTTCCCTAAAAATAAATATACCTCTTCTTCACTATATCCTTTTTCTAGCAATCCTGTCTTTATCACACGTAGATCAAGGTCATTGCAGATTATCTGTGCCTCCTCCTCCTCACCAATTGCCTGATAATATAGTACTAGTAGACGCACTATACCATCATCATCAGGATAGTTATCTAATAAAGCACAGATCTTTTCTCTGGTGCGATCTCTTTCCAATAAAACGCTATCACCACTACCTATATGACGCTTTATGTTAGCATACTCCAGAGCATCTTGTTGTATGCCCAAGGTAATGACTGGAATACCACAGACACGTTTAATCTTTTCTCCCAAGTAAGCATAACTTTCCTGTAAAAGTGATAGTGCGATGCCTGCCTGCTCGGCTACATAGGCACCATCATCCAAAGACTGGCGTATTGCAAGCCATGCTGCAACTTCCTGCTCTGGTGCATTATAAAATATCTCTCCAACCTCTGACGGGATAACTCGTTTCATTGTTGAGTTGTAGTATGTATAAGATGACATTGGTGCTTTTGTAATCTCTCCTGAAAAGAGATTACCTTTTCAATAGCCCAAATGCGGTTACTTCTTTCGCAAGCCAATGTATAGTCTTGACCCAAAATCCAGTATTTTTCATTGATATCTCGTAGTGCTTCGTCCTTTACCCCTACTTGTAGGAGTAAATGGGAGTAACGTGCTGCCAATACAGCTACAGCATCGGTAAGTCCCCACATATCACTTTGTGGCATAGGGATATCTTTAAGCTCATAAAACCATTGCTGGTCATAATGAAATACACTATCACACTCACCCTCAATGGCCCCCTTTACTTCTTCAATATTTGGAAACTCAAACATTATATCGCATGATTAATTTTGCACTTAATATCATATATAATTTACTTGTAAAGTTTTTCATACTTTTATTCGGAAAATATTTCTAAGGTGTCAGCCCTATCAAAAGGTATACTTTAGGTTGTCCATTCTACTTTTTACTGCAATGAAAGACACCTACCCCACCACATCAAGGTATCATGCCCATGTTGTAGACACGGCAATGCTTTGCCACTATCTTGACATCCTAGAGCTACAGCTCCTCCCAAAAGGAACACGCTCCATTGCCCCTGCTACTAAAAACAATATACTAGAGACAAATAATAACTCATCATCATGCATATCCTCATCCTCGGTGCAAAGGGACAGCTCGGCTTAGCACTACAGCAATACTGCCAACAACATAGTATTAACCACACTACTTGTGATAAATCTCAATGTGATATCACAAGTATAGACTCACTAACATTAGTAGTGTCTGCAATACAGCCTACGCA
>JBBKXV010000169.1:0-3298 GCA_037969665.1 Candidatus Altimarinota bacterium | reverse complement strand
TATTTCTAAACATAAAGTAATAGACATCCGGGTACCCAGGGAATATAGCTTTTCCAAAGTTCTGTAGTATTTCAAAGGGTATATCACTGCTGTACTCACCATTTCTTCTAAACCTTGATTTATCAAAGATATACAAAAATACATTAAACAGTTCTTCTGATCCCTTCCCCTTTGCATGGAGTTTTGCAATGGCAAGCTCTAGTGCAGGCCATCGTTTTTCGCGTATATACGTATTGATAAGATCCACTATCTGACCTGTGGTCACACATGCCTTTAGCTTTTCCTCCATTGTTTCCTTAGCCTTGCCTTGCCCTTCGTTGAAAGCACTTTCTATACTGTTGGCATAGGTATATCCAAGTATTCCAGGCTGTGCTTTTGATGCTGCGACAATCTGCTTGTACTCTGTATATCCATCATCGGGATCAGCTGCCATAGCTAGCTGCTCTGCCTTAGGTCCGACTGCACTAGGTACCATTATTTTATACCAGTAGTTTGGTGTTTTTTCACGCATGCCAGCGAAGGGGTATAATGTCCCGTACCTTTTCAGCACATACAGCATCATTCCCTTTACCATTGCTCTTGCCGTGACATGGGAGTATGGCTTCCCCATAATATAGTACCAGCCCATCCTATCTAATAAGTGGATATTAGGACGCTCTGGCGATACATCCTGCATAAAGCCTTCTATTTTTTTCTTACGATCATCATCATCCAAGGTGTCGAGCTTATCCCATATAGCCTCCTTCGCTATTTCTTCCTCATGACTGGCAATTTCCTTTTCAGCACTAGAGACCATTCCTGAAAAGAAAGGGATTCCTTTTCCAATACTTGCCTGTACCAACGCAGCTCTTATCTTTTTTCGCCTCTCTGAATTAGACTTAAACCCTGCAAAAATACTCTTACCGGCTCCCAAAAATCCGCGTAAAGTTAGCCAACCAAGGTCAAAACCATACTTCTTTGTGCTTTCCATGAGGTCTTCATCTACCAGCTCTTCATGTCGTTCATAATTTAAATATGCATCTTTTCGAGAGTCAGGTGAGGTTGCCATCAAGTAAAACTGCTCGAGAGGCATAATTATATTTTTCCCTCTCTCTTCTTCTTGTTCATTGAGCAAGCGATAGACGATGCCTTCTGGAGTTATTTCCACAATTTTTAATGCTTCTGACCCCTCAGACCAAATAGAACCCACTCGCACCTCTCTGGTAAGATTTGGAGTTTGTAGATCTGCAGTATCTAAGATACGTTTATTGACTTCCTCCTCTATATTTCCAGTGGTTATAGGTTGAATTCCTGCATTATACACAAATTCAATTTTATCCTTTGCACCAGGATTTCCAACACTTTCCAGTATCTGGTAGCAAAAAGATTTTAGTAACTCTATACCAGCAGCACCTACAAGTTGTCCAATACTGACGTACTCATCAATGCTTGGTGACCCAGACTGTTTGATATAAAACCAACCATGATCCTCCACGGTAAATGTCTCAAGATCACTTGGCACTGGTAGTCCCTTCATCTTATACATCTTTTCCAAAGAGGCTTTCATAAACTGATCCAGTAGTCCCCTTTTTGCTGCAGTAATATTCATATTGAGCAACCCATCCAAGAGTGCATCTTTGTGGTCAGGAACCGTGTTGTTTTCTTCGATCATGGTGGACATACCACGCTCTAAGATATCTCCTAAAGAACCATGAATATTATGTTGTAACTTTTGCTCCTCATCTGGCACTAAGCCTAGCGCAGGCTCATATGTTTCTGCCAATGTAACTCGTGGCACCTCCCCATACCTTGCCATAAGAAGCATGATATCTCTCCACTTTTCCTCGAGTGTTTCATACTCTTTTTCTAGAGTGGCGTATTTGTGCTCATTTTTCTTATCTTGCAGCTCATTGGTGATCTGTGTCATTGCACTTGCATACTCGTTCTGCTTATTCTGCAAGGTACTATACAAAAATATACGCTGTTTTTGAGGTAATGTAGCGCCCTTTGAGTTAAACATTTGCTCCAGTGAATGTTCCTGAGCCTTACTCTCATCGAGAGATAAGCAATGCTGAGTGACCACTTCCTCAATAATAACCTGCTTTGCATGCATATCTATCAATATAGGTAGCACGCTTGCAAAGTCGTGGTGATCCTTTGCAGTATGGTACTCCAATTGTAACTCATCATAGATAGCTCTCCGTACTGCCGTGTTGCCGTCGGTTGTATATACTGGCAGCATTGCAACTGTTACATCAGGATATGCTACTCCCTTATATCCAGCTAAGACTTTTCGAACTAAGGATTTTTCTGCTACTATGCCTGGCTTGAGTGGGACATTGTCATAGGCATTGTACATATCTATGAGTATCTTTTCCTGCTTGTCGTGAGCGGTGATATCCCCTTGTGTTAAGTGAAGCACATCTTTTCCAAATTGTGCCATTTCCATGGGATCACTAGCCAGAGCAAGATATTGTTCCACGTGTTTGAACTCAATATCATTTCCAGATATAGCAGATAATTGTTCAAGTAATGTATTTCCTGCTTCTATTTTTTCGAAAAATGGCAAAATAGTTCGGACTTTCTCTCCATCAGAGATAACCTCGTGATCTAAATTCAGCTGATTCATTGCATGTAACTTTCCCGTATCATTGGGGTCAAGTACAAGTAAGGGGGCTGTGCTCACACCTGCAGCAAGTGAGCTATAGTGATCATATATAGTCTTGAGTAACCCTGGAGTAAAGTCTATCTTTGGAAATGTCTGAGAGAGTAAGGTCATGGCTGCAGCATCTGGCACTGCCCGTACATCAGTCATAAGGTCTGTGGACTCTGTGTTACTCAGAGACATATCCTTCAACAGTTTCTGACATAGCTTGAGATCACTCTCCGAAAAGTCTAGCGCAGTGATGTCATCCATAGTCACCACCGTAGGCTCTATAGCAAGCAATGTGGATAACTTTGCAAAGGTTGCAGGGTGTGCGGATTGAAAACCTGCATACGCGCTTTCGCCACGAAGCAACTTATCTTGAATACTATTTGGCATGGTTCCTATAAGACTTTTTTGTTCTGTGGTAAGACTTGTCACTTTACTCATATGAGCTTTAAGTCCCTTTATCCCTTGGATAACGATATTGAGAGATTGATCTTTTTCTTTTGCAAGACCCTTCTCTACTTCATCTTTGAGGTCGTGGGCTCCAAACTTTTCATCTGCATTTTTTGTGTCTTGAAGGATTCTATATTTTATCAGCTCATCATGAACTTCTGCGGAACGCTCTTTAGACATATGTCCTACAAGTCCCACAGTGATACCATGATATGC
>JBBKXV010000168.1:0-1724 GCA_037969665.1 Candidatus Altimarinota bacterium | reverse complement strand
GCTGAGGGTGCTGGGAAGTATACGAAAAGAGATAAGAAAAACTTTTATACCATTGCTCGTGGTTCAGTATATGAGTGTGCTAGCATTGCTGATATCTTGTGCGATGAAAGTATCATCAGTTTCAATGATGCTAGTAAGGTAAAAGCTGAGCTAGAGGTTGTGAGTCGTATGCTGTCAGCATTGATCATCTCTTGTGGGTTACCTTAAGATTGCTTGTTTTAGACTACGGTGCTACAATGGTAGTATTGTAGCAACTAAACATATACCATGGCAATGAAATCACTCAATGTACAAATAGGGGCTGAGCTCTATGAAGCGCTACGGTCTATAGCATTTATCAATAAAGAACCAATGGCAGTCCTAGTAAGGAAGTTTTTACAAGAACAAATACAGGCACAACCAAAGGCGGTAAAGAAAAAAATGGTGCTAGTGCTAGAGGCTATTGATGAAGATAAAGTAGAGAAGGCCCTAAGGGAAACAGAGAGCATGTCAGAGGCAGAGTTTGATAGGGAGTTTGGATTTGATAAAAAAGATTTTAGTTAACTAGCCGTAGCTAATGGAAGTGCTCTACTCAAAACAATTTATAAAATCATTTAGAGCATTGGATCGAAATCTACAGATACGTATAAGAAGATCTCTTGGAAGGTTGCCCCATGGAAATGTTAAAAAACTTCAATCGAGGGTAGATCCAGCACTATATAGGATAAGGGTTGGCAAGTACCGAGTGCTATTTTCAATGACAGAGAAAGGAGCCTATATTATTGATGTAGATTCTCGTGGTGATGTGTATAAAAAATACTAAGGTAGTCCACCTTAGGCGGACTAGTTACTAGTTAACTAGACTCCAGTAACTAGTAACTAGTTGGAACAACTGCTCCCACTCCACAGGGCTCAGCGTCTCCGGCCTTCTCTTCAACAGATCTTCGGGTAAGGTATCGAGGACTTCCTTGCCTAGGTACTTGATATTATTCCTTAGGGTCTTTCTTGGATTGACAAACCCTTGCTCGATAAACTTGAGTAGTTGATCTAAGTATGGAGGGCGGTGAGGTTTGAGATCGAGCTTGAGTACAGAGGACGTTACCTTTGGTGGGGGGGTAAATGATCCAGCAGCCACGTCAAAGCAAATAGTAGGCGTTGCAAGGAGGTGGATCATATTGGAAAAAGAGCTCGCCCTTGGGGGAGTTGCCACTGCCTTTTGGGCATACTCTTTTTGTACCAAGATCGTGATACTCTCAGGAGCAAGGGGAAGGGTACGCAAAAAATATGTAATAATCGGCGTAGAAATATAATAAGGAATATTTGCCACCACTTTGTAAGAGGTAATATCACTTGGCAGTGTCCATTGCAAGATATCTGATTGTACAAAGCTTATATTGTCTACGCCCTCAAAATCTGTCTGTAGACGTGGCATCAACTCACCATCTTTTTCTATGGCGATGACACGCTTGGCAGTGGCCGATAGCTGACGAGTGAGTGTTCCAAGACCCGGACCTACCTCGATGATGGTATCTTGCGCACTTATATCTGCACTTTTGACAATGCGATCCAAAATAGCAGTATCAAACAAAAAATGCTGCCCTAAACTTTTCTTTGCTTTTATTCCCGGCTTTGCTAAACTTTTTTCGTTATGATTCATGTGCTTATATGAAAAGGTGGGCGATAATTATTTTTATACTAGTAGTAGCCATTTTTGGTTTGCTCTTTTTTCAAAAAGAATCCACGGT
>JBBKXV010000167.1:0-2927 GCA_037969665.1 Candidatus Altimarinota bacterium | reverse complement strand
AAAAAACACAAGATAAAGTAAAAGACATTGAGGAAATAAAAGAGCAAGAACAAAAAGAGTATCTTGCTAATCTCATGTTTCAAGGTCACTTCAAGGTGACGTTGCGTGTTTTTTTACTGGTGATAGTACCACTTGCAGTCTTGGGAGGAGGAGGTTTCCTGCTCGATGGATACTTTGGAACAAAGCCTTTTCTCACGGTATTTGGAGTGATCTTGGCATTTGCATGTAGTCAGGCGGGGACGGTGAGTGTTATCAAACGTTTAACAGAAAAATCATAGTGGATATAAAATTACCATCAGACGTTATCTTTAAGATCATGGAAGTGCCCATCACCAATGGGGTTCTTTCTGCAGGGTTAGTAAGTCTACTGCTCATCAGCTTTGCGTTGGTAGTACGAATGAATCTTTCTCTCGTACCAGGTCGGCTTCAGTTGAGTGTGGAGATGGTCCTTGGATACTTTATGGGACAAATTGAGGGGGCTTATCGCTCTGAGCGGTTGGCAAAAATATTGATGCCGTTCTTTTTGACTACCTTTTTCTTTTTGGCGGTGATGAACCAGTTTTCAGTCTTGCCACTGGTCAACCAAATAGTAGTGGATAATGGAGGGGATCTTACTCCACTATTTCGGACAGCTACCACGGACATGAGCTTGCCTTTTGCAATGGCGCTATTTGTAGTGATAGTAAGTCAGGTGTGGGCATTTATATTGCATCCTATCCGGCACATAGGGAATTACTTTAGATTTCATGTCTTTTTTAAGATGAAATCTATCAAGGAGCTTCCTTTTGCTATCATCGAGTTCCTTTTAGGATTTCTTGATATCATAGGTGAGATCGCCAAGGTAGTATCACTCTCTGCTCGTCTCTTTGGAAATATTTTTGCTGGAGAGGTGATGTATGTAGTGATTGTAGGATTGGCCTCGTTTACACAGTTTTTGCTTCCAATACCCTTCGTGGTTTTAAGTATATTTTCAGGTTTTGTTCAGGCGTTTGTTTTCGCCTTTCTGAGCCTACAATTTATGGCTATTACCTTGGATGGCGTGGCGGATGAATCTTAAGTCTTTATAATTTTTTTCTTTATAGTTATGGATATCGAAGCAGCTAGACTAATCGCAGCAGGAATCGCAATGGGATTTGGAGCTATTGGACCAGGAATTGGTGAAGGTATTATTGCAGGACGAGCACTAGAGGCTATGGGTAGAAATCCAAAGGAGGCTAATGCATTGTTTCCAAAGATGATCATCTCTATGGCAATTTGTGAGTCAACATCAATTTATGCATTGTTGATTGCACTTATTATTCTCTTTACGTAGTCTGGAGTCGACCCCGTATGAGTGCTGCTCTTGGTAGCTTGGTATAGGGTGCAACATTTAAAATAAATTATTGTTATGGATGCATTTTCAAATTTAGGAATCGAATGGTGGAGTGTGCTGCTCTATCTCGTAAATATTTTTCTGTTAGTCGCAGTGCTTACATGGATCTTGTATAAGCCTGTGGTTAAGATCATGGATCAGCGAAGGAAAACTATTGCAGATAGCATGGAAGAAGCAGAACGTCTCAAACAAAGCTTTGAAGAAACTGCAGCATCTATGAAGCAAGAGAAAAAAGAGATGCAAGTGCGTTTTGATCTCGAGATGAAGGCTGGAAAAAAGGCATTGGAGGAGGAAAAAAAGAAACTCATTGCAGAGATAGAGGCAAAAAGAGTGTCTGTCCATGCTGAGCTTGATCAAGAGCGAGAGCGTTTGGTGAGTGAAGTGAAAAAGGAGCTCCTGACTTCTATGGAAAAAATGGTCATTGCTGTGATTGGTGATGTTGCCTCAAAGGAGGCTGTTTCTCACAGTGCCAAGGAAACATTTGATAGCTTATTTATCGCGAAGTAATGAATACAAGTATACTCGTAGCACTACTAAAAGATGTGGTTCAACTTCATAAAGGAGGAGAGGTAGGGTATCTCAAGGGATATCTCTCTGCTTCTGAGGAGATAAAACTATCAGATATTCATGGACTGTTGAGGTCTATGGGTGATAAGTCAGCACATGTTTCTCTTGAATTGTCAGAAGCATTGGTAGCACTTACTAATGGGCTACTGGATGGAGATTCTCATGTAGAAACTTATTGTGCTTATATCGCACAACAAACATCAGCACGTAATGCGACCAATATGCTACGAAGTGTAGCGAAACACCTTGTACAAGACTATGCTGATATAATCATTGAAACAGCAGCGGAACTTTCACAGGAGGATCAAAGCAGTATGAAGCTACACCTACTTAAAGAGTACCCGCTATCGTGTCCTAGGTTTACCACTCATCCGCAGTTACTAGGAGGTGCGCGCATGTTTCTCGGTGGAGTCTTGTACGATGCATCGTGGAGAGGAGAGGTATCTAAGCTATTTACATCACTATCAGTATCATAATAATACATGGAAAAATCACTACAAACACTGGTATCACAACTAGATAAAACACTTTCACAATTTGAAAGTGGAGCAGAAAAAAAAGAAGGAAGAGGTGTCATTAGCTCATATAAGGATGGAGTTATTGAAATCCAAGGACTCGAGACACTAAAAATGAATGAAGTGGTTGAGATCGAAGGTACAGGAAGTCGAGCACTTGTACTCAACCTTGAGTTAGATGCTGCCTTGGCAGTGGTACTCAACAAGTCACCTGAGATTAAAGAAGGACTCTTTGTGGCATCTACGGGTGAGACACTGCGTGTTCCAGTGGGAGATGGTTTGATAGGGCGCGTTGTTAATCCACTTGGAGTACCTTTGGATGGAAAGGCACCTATCGCTGCAAAGGATCACTATTTGGTGGAAAAAACGGCCTCTGGAGTAGTGGCTCGCCAGCCAGTGGATCAGCCAGTACAGACTGGAATTCTTGCTATTGATGGATTGATACCAATTGGTCGTGGTCAACGTGAGTTGAT
>JBBKXV010000166.1:0-2469 GCA_037969665.1 Candidatus Altimarinota bacterium | reverse complement strand
TTTGATAATACTAGGTTGTGACAGATTACATGTACGAGAGTTACTATGACGGTGAAATCCTGGTATGCCCGAAGTAAAATGGGGTCTTCGGAAAACTGAGGAGTTAGGTCTGCAGTAATCCGTGAAAGATTCACACGAATGGGTTTTCCTTCCTCTTGTCGTAGATGAAATTGGTCCGTAAGACCCACATCTAAAATAGCAGTGGGGGCAACACCAGCTGGCGTCGCTTTTGTAACTCCAGCAAGGCGTTCATCGGCAATTTCCGTCCACATATTTGCCTGATTTTTTTGTGTAACCAGATGGATCTGCAATCCTGTTTGTTGTCCAAATTGTTCAAGAGCATCCTGTGCCCAAGAGCGCAACTGTGGTTGCAGTTCAGCCGGAGCATGTGTGGTGTCCAGGTAAATATTCAACTGGCCTTCCTTCAAGAGTGGATTCACCGTCAGCCTTGGCCCACGCGTAGTCGAGAGCATGAGATAGGGAAGCGCCTCGTATACTTGCTGTTTTTCCTCCTCTGTTTGGACGTCCAGAGAACGCCACTCCGCCTCACTTAAACTATCTAGGTATGCACCTAGCGGGTGTTGACGTGCTTGCTCTATAGTTGGAGCGGAAATGTTTCCTGCCAGCAAATTGGAAGCCCCCTGCGCTTGAATAAGGTCTTGAAGAGCACCACAGCTTGTCGAGAGCGTCATTGCAGAAAGCATGCTTCCGCGAAGTATGGCGCTTTTAAAGACCTTTTTGAGTATACCACTTAGTGTAGACCTTGGCATGTGGTCCTGTTCTGGGTGTGAAGAGAGTCGCATAGGTGAGTTATTGCAAAAATACTTCTTTAAATCGCCTTGCTGCATAAAGAGAGATTATACTACAGTATACAATAGAGCATACTGAGCTGTCACTATTCTTCTTTGCGCGCACGGGCTGCCTTAATAATCTCCACTGCAAGCTGGTGAAAGTCACCACAAAAGAATTCTTTTCAACCTACCAAGGTTACCCACATCAAACCCCACCGTCTTCCTATGGAAATAGGTCCTTATCAACATTGCAACTAAATGGCTCGCGGAGAAGGAATCGAACCTTCATTGACGGATTCAAAGTCCGCTGTCCTACCATTAGACGATCCGCGATTGCGGGATGTACTATAAAGAGAGAGAGGCCAGTAGTCAAGAACTGTGTTATTTTTTCTTTTTGATATCTCGTACCATCTTGATCCACTTGATGGTCTTGATTTCAAATGCCAGAGTGATCAATGTGCCCACTGTCTTTGCCACGGTGTGTAGGAGGGGAGTGTAGTCTTTTTGGTACGTAGACAATGCAAAGGACTTTGTAGGTATAGTTCCCTGATACTTGGTCCTGTATAGCGCGGCGATAAGCTCTAGTCCAAAGAGCAGGGCAGAGAGCATATAGTTGATCCATAGCATAAATAACACTATAGATGCACCCACGGTAAAACTACTCGCCAGTGGTATGATCTGAAACACGTAACCAAGAGCCACCTTACCCACCACAGCTATGGTAGAGAGGATAAGCGCTCCCTGCATGGCATCTCGCCAGGTTAGCCTGACATAGACAATCCACTTGAGGAGTAGGGTAAAGAAGATAGAGTAGACAAAGATACTTGTGAAATTTTCAAAGAGAATGCTTGGAAACCATGGCACGATGAGCTCAATATATGAAAACCCTAAGAGAGATGCCAAGGCAGTACAAAAAAAGAGCAGTAGCACAGATAAAGAAATGCCACGACGTCGTAGCTGAAAGCTAAAGCTATCCATGGATGGCTTTACGTGGCTTTCAAATATCTTGTTGGAAACATTTTCCAGTAAAAAGACGAAGTTGCCCGCTGTGTAGAGCAGGAAAAAGATACTCACCATAGAGGTGAGTGTCAGCTCTGGTGTCACCACTTGATCCATAAACTGCATGATGAAGTCTTCACTTTGGGCAGGAAAATTGCCGATGAAGCTATTGATGATATTGTCTGTCTCAGCGGTTGATAGAGCATATTTTGCTATATTGAGCGCTAGTATAATCAGAGGAGGAAAGGCAAGCAGGCTATAAAACGTAAGCGCTGCTACCCTGTCTCCGAGACCATGCTCAGACCACTTTGCTGTTGCTGATTTGAGAGTGGTAAACATACTACAGCTTTCTACCAGTGATAAGTCGTACCAGGATAGAGATCACCGCTAGTATAAGTAGGATGTGGATAAAGTTTCCTACGGCAGCTCCAAATCCGATAAATCCCACAAGCCACCCAATGACCAAAAACACTGCAATATAGTAAAGTAAGTTACTCATAATAAATCTATTAGTAATAATACTATATCATAGTAAGAATATCAGAAATGTAAAGCTAGTAGAGAAAGTAAAAGGATGTAGAGAGCGCATTGTAGGATGATATATGGAGTGTACAATCCCACTAATGCAAGGTCAATTTACTTGTGACTTCTTCAATGAGGAAGTATACTTCCTCATTGA
>JBBKXV010000165.1:0-8859 GCA_037969665.1 Candidatus Altimarinota bacterium | reverse complement strand
TAATAAATAGTCTTCCCAATCATTACTAATAATAGTTATCAACAAGAAATATGCAAGTTGTTCTTCTAGTTTTTCTCTATTGCTATCATGTTTCCCTTTCTTGTATACTTATCAATCATTTTTTATACACGTTATGAAACCATATATTACGATTGCCCTAACATCAATACTGCTCACAGCATGTAGTACGTCCACTCTACCAACTACCAATCAAAACACCACGGTCCCTGAGCAAAAACAAGTTGAGTTGCCCCAAGATACTCCCGTGGTCACTCCTCCAGACTCTATTGATACTCGGGAGAGTGAGGAAACACAGACTAAGCAACAGGTTGGTGACAATGCCCAACCAGAGTGGAAACTGCATGGACTTTTGTCAGACGTCACAGGAGGTACTGCTAGTGGATCAGCCAACTCTGGAGCAAAAAACGGAGCATTTTATATGGAAGCAAGTTTTACAAGCTTACCAGCACTGAGCCCCGGATATTTTTATGAAGGTTGGCTCGTACAATCAAACCCTTTTCATTTTATTAGTACTGGTGAGATAAGCTACGACTTAACTAAGCCCAGTAATATATTCAGCGCAAAAGAGGACTATGGAAACTATACACAGTATGTACTAACTCTAGAGCCTGATGATGGTGACCCAAGACCAGCCAAGCATATTTTGGAAGGTGAGTTACAGTAAAGGACACATAAAAAAAGAGGAAGCATATAGCTTCCTCTCCTACAAACTAGTACTAGTAGTTACTAATACCGTCCTCTGCATCGTCCATGATTGCTCCACTAGTACTAGTTCTTGTACTAGCGCTGTTAGCGTTCAGATTAGATCTGCTTGAAGTATTTGTGTTAAGGTTTGACCGACTTGTTGTAGTGTTAGTGTTGACGTTTGTAGTAGCTGCTTGTTCTCCTGAACAAGATACTAAGACAAGTGATGAACTAACCAAAACTAGAGCGATAATTTTTTTCATATTGAAAAAAAAAGATATAAGACACTGGATACTATAGCGCTCTCATATACGAATCAAGCGATATAAAAAGTATCTCAGGACAAAACTAGAATTCATCTTGAAGTAATATATGGTTTTTGTCACCTTACATAAGAATGGCAATCTATCATTTACATTTTTTATCCCACTCCTATACTCCTAATAGTTTCTACTACCCTTATTCCTCTCAGCAATGAAAAAGTTTGGCATGCTCATCTTTTGTACACTACTTCTTTTTCCACTGTATAGTCACGGAGCATCAGCAAAAAGTTTTTCTGATATCACCCCAAGCCACTTTGCTCTACCATATATTACCACCCTTTCGAACAAGGGTATTTTAGGTGGGTATCCTGATGGAACATTTCGCCCCAACCAGATAATATCAAGGGCAGAGGCCTCAAAAATTGCAGTAAATATTTCCATAGAAACAGGCAAAATTGACGATATTTCAGAGATACTAGGGGGACCTTCATTTCAAGACATCTCCACAAATCAATGGTATTTCTACTATGTATCCCTTGCCTCCAAGTATGGACTAGTCAGTGGATATCAAACGCCCACAGGGACTTCAACAGGAACCTTTGGTCCAGATGGCTCCATCACTAGGGCAGAAGCAGCTAAGGTACTTTTTTTAGCATCATACTACCCACACACAGCAACAGTAGTTCCTCACTTTAAAGATGTCACTGCGGCTGACTGGTATAGTGATATTGTCATCTCAGCATACAACCTTTCTATGATAGATGGATATACTGATGCCTCTGGAGTACTCACCGGTGACTTTGGCCCCAATGATCCCATCACTCGAGGTGCCTTTGCAAAAATGGCTGCCACAGCACTAGAGCCAGTAGACCGTTTTACCTATCCCACACAATCCTGCGAGGCCGTTCCCCAGCAGCCAGCCACCCTCTCAGGAACTGTCCTTACCGGTACGGTCATGACCTCCTCAGGAAGCCTACTTGAGACAGAGGCTAATGATGCAGTGCCAACCAAGGTATGTACTAAGACACCAACAAGGGTGATATTGTCATGCAGTATCAACCCTGACTTTCCTCACTGTGATCTCATGAAAAAGCGCAAGCTTTCTCCTTTTAAGTTTTTGCAACGCTATCCTTTCAGAAACCCCGCTATAGAGCTCGTTGAAGGGTTTAGTGTCTATGATGGTAACCTAGACGATCAGGTTGGAGCTCGCCATAGTGGTATCGACTACGCTCTCCCGCAAGGTGAGTCTTTTATACCCTTTGATGTGTATGCCATGCACCCAGGCTATGCAGCGCAGGGCTCCAGTCCTAGCTGGGGTAAGTACGTCATTATATTTTTTCCAGAAAAACAAGGTGGCCACGAATACGCAACACTATACTCTCACCTCGAGGGGGTTCCAAGTAACCTGCCATGGTACAAAGTGGGAGGCAATTATTTGAACTATAGTTTTATGGATACAGGCACGCTACTTGGGCATGCTAGTACCACAGGGGATACCAAAAATAATCCACAGCTACACATCGAGATCCATGACTATGATACAGAGTATCAGAGGGTTAAGAGAGATATTTATCATATTTATGACCGACTAAGCTCAGGAAAATACCCAAAGGTAGGCGAGGTTTTCACCTATGACAGTCACCACTTTATGAGTAATTATCCAGATATACAGTAACCCACTACCCATGAAAAAATTACTACACATGATCCGTGAGGCTGGCCAAATTGCTCTGAAGTACCATGGTTTCTCCACCCTAGATATACAGATAAAAGAAGATAACTCACCCGTAACAGAAGCTGATCTTGCCGTAAATACCCATATCGTAGAGTATCTTCGTGCACATTTCAAAGACTATGGAATACTGAGTGAAGAGCTCAAAGACGATGTCTCCAGAATGGATAAAGAGTATGTATGGTGTTTGGATCCTATTGATGGTACAAAAGAGTTTGCCAAGGGAGGGGATGACTTTTCTATCTTGCTAGGGTTGATTAAAAATAGCGTGCCTATTCTTGGTATTGTATACCAGCCCACAGCAGACCTCATGCTCTACGCAGAGCAAGGGAAAGGAGCATTTATGGAATATCAAAATGGAGCGCCACAACCAATTACCACCACAGGAGATGTTATCACTACAAAGAATGCCACTGCACTCATCAGTCGCTCCCATTGCAATGATGCGCTCGATAGTATGTTGAGCAATCTCTATCTCTCCAGAACAGTCCAGATGGGTAGTGTGGGCTTAAAGATGGGAGCAATTGCACGGGGATATGGAGAGCTCTATATCAACAATACCTCAGGGGCACATGAGTGGGACACCTGCGCGCCACATGCTATCCTTGAGGAGGCAGGAGGTATTGTGACCGATGGCAATGGAGCTCCACTTTTGTACAACCAAGCCAATGTTGATAGAAAAAGTGGAATTATTGCTGCATCCAACATAGCTCTGCACCAAAGCGTTATGGACCAGCTGCCAGATCAGTTTTTGAATACTTAGACACCAAACAATAGGTTGCCTACAGCAACCCAGTTATTATTTACTGCTACCAGTAGCTCCCTTTCTGTTTCTAGATACTTACACGCTTCCATTGCCATTGATATTATTGTATTTCCAATGAATCACAGACCTTATTAGTAGCACTTGGACCATTGGCCTCATTTGTAAAAATACTTAAAATGCTAGCAAAAAGGTTTTGGACCTTTTGAGCGGTCTCTCTTTTTTCTCCCACTTCAGATAATGTTTTGAACTCCACCATTAATGTATTGGCTGTTCCTGCTGCTGTGTCATGCTTGTCAATTGCGTCCTTGTTACACTTTTCAAGAAGCCCACCAAGTCTGTCATTGTACTTTTGTTTGTAGTATTCATGAAAGTCCTTAATACGAGGGAGATCTTGTTCTTCAATGTACAATTTTCCCTCAGTCATATATCCATCTAAAGATACCAAAAGGGCAGTCCAGTTATTTTTAGCATCACAAGGAATGCCACTCGGATTCTGTATTAGCTCTTGATAAAATGAATGTTCTAAGCTGGTCATTTCTATATGGATAATTTTATGGGATTATCCATATATACTCAATCATGTCAATACATAATCCTCTTACAGGATTTCTTTTACTGCAGCGGCTATTCCCTGCCCATCTATACCAACTCGGTGATATAATTCCCCAGCTGTACCTGATAGTTGATACTCTGATACACCTAGCATGGTCATCGCCGCCACTTCTACTCCATGCTGTAGTAGAGCACTTGCCAACATGCCACCAAGACCTGACTTGGTATGGTGATCCTCCACCGTCACCACACGGCTAGTCTTTTTTACGGAGGTCAGGATAACCTCATCCAGCTGTTTGATAGAGCTGACGGCCACTACCTCAGCTGAAATCCCCTCCTGCTTCAAAGCCTCCCAAGCTACTACTGCTTCATATACACAAGCACCCGTAGCAGCGATGGTGACATCTGTTCCCACTCTCACTACATCAGACTTACCATAAGTATATTGATAGTGAGGTCCATAGACTAGTTCCCCACTTTCATGTGTCAGGACAGGAAATTTATGCCGACCCATGCGCATATAAAAATTGCCATAGTGCGAGGCAATATACCTCACCATATGATCGCATTGATTGGCATCAGCTGGCTCAAGCACGCCAGTGTTAAACAGACCTAAAAATGAGCCCATATCATCTATGGCTTGATGGGTAGGCCCATCCTCTCCCACAGATAGTCCACAGTGAGTGGCTACCATCTTGACGTTGGTACGGTTGATATCATTGACTCGTGCTTGGTCCTTGGCACGGCTCGTGATAAATGCCCCAAAGGTAGATACAAAGGGTATATACCCATCCAAAGACAGCCCTCCCGCTGTGGAGATCATATGCTGCTCTGCAATGCCACACTCGATGTACTGTTCTGGACATTCCCTCTGTACGCCATCCATTTTTACTGAGCCACCTAGGTCTGCGGTTAGCGCAAGAATACTGTTGTTGTGCTTTGCTAGATCTAAGAGTGCATTACCATAGGCACTGCGACAGTCGATGACCGTGCCAGCAGGGTAAGTAATGGGGGTGCCTTGGTTGATGTTGGCTTTTTCTTTATCAGGGTGTGGTACTTTGCTAGGAAGGGTTGGTTTGGGATCACGGGGGTTGGCATGAGAACTACACCGAATGATATCCAATTCCTCAAGAGCTGCGTTGGCCTCCTCGTGGCTTGGCGCCTTTCCATGCCAAGTCGATCTACCCTCCTCAGCTTCTTTTTCCATAAAGGAAACTCCTTTCCCCATGATGGTATGTGCCATGATGACCTTTGGTTTTCCATTGCTACCATGGTCTTGTAGCTCTCCTATAGTATGCCACAGCTCCTGGTAACTATGTCCATCACACTCCATGACTTCAAACCCAGCTGCAGCAAAGGATGCAGCAATATCCACAGGCATGATATCTTGTATAGCACCACTGAGTTGGATATTATTTTGATCCACAATGATGATCAGATTATCGAGCTTGTACTTCGCAGAAAAATGCATCATTTCATGGACTTGCCCCTCTTGAAACTCCCCATCACCCATGGTGCAAAATACTGTCCCAGATTCACCTCGTTTCTTTTTCGCCAAGGCAAAGCTACTTGCCACTGATACACCTATCCCTAGTGGTCCCGTACCATACTCAATACCAGCCACATGCCTGGTGATATGTCCCTCAAAGATGCTTCCATCCCTGCGAAACCCTGCGATTACTTCTTGCTTATCCACATAGCCCATTTCTGCCAAGGTAGCATACACCACAGGAGAAAGATGCCCATTGGATACCACTACTTTATCTCGCTCAGTATGCACAACACCATACAGTGTAGCAAAAATATCTGCCATCCCCAGAGAGCCACCAGTGTGACCACTTTGTGATTGGTCAAGCATTTGGATAATAGTCCTACGGATGGAGGTGGACATGCATTGGAGCTGGTCTAGTTGTTGTGGAGCGAGAGGCTGGTTTGGCATGGTGATGGGTGAAATAGTTGTGTGTGTCTTAAGTATACTTTTTGATGGGATCCTGTCCCTGAAGGGATACACTGCAATACAGTACATTCAGGATGACGGTGTTTTTAGCAAGATGACGTGCTACTTGTTAGCTACCAAGTAGCTCTCTCGTAAACACCTTTGCCTGCTCCACCCCCGGCTGATTGAAGGCATCTATCTCAAAGTACTCTCCGAGGAAGGCAGTGGCCCCCTCAAAGAGCATAAAGAGCTCGCCTAAGGTGCGCTCATCTATCCTTGGCAAGTGAAGCGTCACACACGGGTGGTCCTCAGCAGTATATGCTTTTTCTGTTCCCTTTTTTTCTGTATTAAGCAGCAATCCAAAGCTTGCACCTGTGAGAAAGTCTGTGGCAGCACTTCCGGCGTGTAATTGTGCTATTTCTGTATCTCTGCGAAAGGCATCCACCTCCAAAAAAAGAAAGAGCTTATCCTTTGGTCCATCATTGTAGAGCTGACTTTGTGAGTGTTGATCCGTTGCTCCCAAGGCGGTAACTGGTGTAAGTCCAGTATGTACCACCTCTCCTTTTCTATTTTCTTTTTTTCCAATACTTTCTGCCAATAGCTGTCTATACCAATCCGCAAAACGTTGGAGTTTATTGGCATAGGGGTACATGACGGTGATGGTTTTCCCTTTTTCAGAAAGGAGGTACTGCATGGTAGCAATCTGAAATGGTAGATTGTCTCTCATCTCCGGTGACAAAAAGCTATCTCGCATCTCGCGCGCACCAGCGATAAGTGCTCTCACGTCTACTCCCATAAGCGCAGCTGGTAACAGCCCAACAGCGGTAAGGACAGAAAACCTTCCTCCTACATTGGCAGGCACTGGGAAACTTTTTATTGTATCTTGGACAGCGATGTCATGTAAAAAGCCTTTCTCAGGATCGGTAATAAAAATCATGTGCTCTGCTAGCTCCAAGCTATCTTGCTCAATGAGATTTCTAAAGTGCATATACAGTGCGAGGGTTTCTGGAGTACCACCAGACTTCGTCACCGTGATAAACAATGTTTTACTAAGGTCTATAGCTTGCTCCACGTCATAGATAAACTCTGGATCAACATTGTCTAAGACAATAAGATGCGGTGCCTTTTTGGCAATGAGTGGCTGAAAAGCCTGCTCAAGACAAATAGTCCCAAGGGATGACCCACCTATGGCAAGGACCACAATATACTCGTACCTCCCTGCCACACTCTGTGCGTACTGCTCTATATTATCCAATAGCTGATCATCATCAATCACACTATAAAAGCCCTGATCCAAGGTATGTATGTGCTCCAAGTACATTGTGACTTTTGGAGCGCAGCTCTGCAACTCCTCATCACTGAGTCCGTGAGTGTTATTGATCTTCCCTAGGTTTGATGAAATATTGAGCATAGCTATATGATTATAATATCAAAAATACTGTTCTACTGTGTATGTTTCAGCTCCTCCTGCAGGGTATCCCAGTCTGACAGAAACTGCTCTAGCCCACTATCCGTAAGAGGATGCTTGATCAATTTCTCCATCACTGCTGGAGGTATAGTGGCAATATGCGCCTTGAGCTTTGCTGCCTCAATGACGTGTCTCGGGCTACGAATACTAGCAACAAGCACTTCTGTGTCATACTCACAACGAAGACACATTTCAGACATTTCTTGTATCAAGCTCATGCCATCAGCGCCGATATCATCGAGACGACCAATAAAGGGGCTAATGAGCTTTGCTCCGGCCTTTGCCGCAAGGAGCGCCTGTCCTGTGGAAAATACAAGGGTGGTATTTACTTTCACCCCTTCATCACTCAGCGTCTTGATTGCTCTGATACCATCGACGGTTATAGGAATCTTGACGTAAATATTTTTACCCCAAGAGGCATACACTCGTCCCTCACGAACCATTTCTCTATACGTTGTGCTGATCACCTCAGCACTGACAGGTCCATCAATAATTTCTGTAATCTCTTTTATCCGTTGCTCCAGCTGTACACCTTCTTTTGCGATGAGTGTGGGATTGGTTGTCACTCCATCCACCACGCCCCATGCGGCATACTTTTTGATGTCTTCAATGTTTGCTGTATCAAGAAAGAACTTCATTTGACATATTTTTATTTTATACAATAGATCATCTTACCATAAAGCAGTGTCTTTTGTCATGAATGAATTAAGGAAATAATGAATTGACGAATCGGGTGGTCTATTGGTGCATAGTCATGATGGGCAGGGATTATTACCATAGAAGTATTACTCCCTTAACGCTCCCACTTTTTTACCAAAGTCATATACCCACTCTTTGAGATCTGCTTCAAGATTTCCTACGCTGATGGCCATTTTGTTGTTTTCAGGATTGTAGTCCATACAGCTATGAATTCCTTGTTCCTCATTGTATTCTCCTACCTTTTCAAAGCTAGGTAGTTGGTATGCGGCAAAGTATCCAGCAAAAAATCCATCTGCAGTACATTCGTAATAGTATTCGTGTCCGTTGGTAAATCCATAGACAAAAGGTGGTGTTTCAGATTGGTGCACGAGTTGTTTGTTGTCAATGTCCCACACTTTGGTCACGTGGTACTCCATGGTCACGATTTCATAGACGAGGTACTTTCCATCCATGGAAAAAAACTTGGGAGCAAGATCATCAAAGACAGGAATATCCTTGTATGATAAGGTTTCTATCACCTGTGGTTCCTTGCCTCGTTGCTGCTCATAGAGGGTGAGAGACTTTCCCTCATCGGTATTCCAATCTACGTATGCATCTATATTGGTACTACTCACCATCCCCAGTCGCGTATCGGGAAGTTGGTTTGCATAGATGGTGTTGAGTTTACCATCCTCTACCTTCATCTTTACCTCATACTTTCCTCGGGTGTTGTCGTTGTCGATGAGCTGTACGGTAAAC
>JBBKXV010000164.1:0-1486 GCA_037969665.1 Candidatus Altimarinota bacterium | reverse complement strand
CCCTTACACTCCTAGGCCTCAGATACTGTTTTTCACCATTCTTTTTTACTTTTTCCTCCTCATCCACATGCAGCAAATACATATACTGACAAAAAAAACGAGACTGCAACTCCCCCGTGAGGATATCCAAAGCCTTTTGCCAACGCTCTTTTTGCTCGAGGTCCACCTCGTGCTCATGTAGCGAGGTGAGCTTGTCTATATGTGCTTGCCAACCTTGCTCCGCAAAGGAGATATTTCTATACATGCGTATGATCTAGTATATTTTTAGTAAAATAGCATAACGTATTAGACTGTCAACTTATTAACAGCATTACACTTTCTCCACTACATATATCCTCCTACCCTAGTATCAGGTGTTACGTCGTAATCACATTAGAAACCTGTCTCAAAATCCTAGAGAGCAGCTTTTCCTCTCCTGCTAACTCATACGCAACATTTGCCAGTCCCATTGGCGTGATATCTTGCTCCGATGATAGTAATCCCGTCTTATCGATCACTCTGGAAATATGAGATGGCTGGAGATGGGAGATCTGTGGTTGTCTTAAAAATGGTAAGTTGCCATACCACTCCTCATTTTTTTCCAAATACTCTCCAATATCTCGTAGTAATACCCCTCCTCCACACAGATAGATCCTTGCCGGGAGTCCTTCTTTCTGAATATCAGCCAAGGTCATAGACAGTGCCTCTGCCCAAGTCTTTACATCCTCTGCTACGATAGTTCGTACTGTTTCCTCGATCTTCCCTGTCAGTACCTTATTTCCATAGTCTATCTTTATTTTCTCTGCCTCAGAAAATGGAACGTGTAGCGTCTTGGCAATACGCTTTGTAAATACCCGCCCACCCATTCCAAACATTTTTGTCCCCACCACTCCACCATTGTGCACCAAGGCAACATCTGTAGAGCCACCTCCAACATCTATAAAAAGCGAGCTAACATCTCCACCGTCCTCTTCCTCCAACGCCCGTGAAACAGCATATGGCTCAACGATCAATGCTAAAAGCTCTTTATCTAGGACTCTTCCGACGCTCTTGAGTGACTCATAGTGAACCAAAGGAGCAAATGCGTTAAAGATATTCAGTCGTACATGTTTTCCCTTAAACCCGATCGGATTTGATACTCTGTATCCATCTATCCGAATATCCACCAGTGAGGTGTGTACCAGCTTTATCTCAACTTCACCATGTCCCGTATCCTCTGATATCTCTTTTCTTGCATCTCGATAGGCCTTCCATTGTATTTTCTGTGTGAGATTTCTTAGCTCTGTCAATGTAATAGCATCTCGTAACTCCTCTCTGATATACTCCACGCTCGTTGTTGTCCCTTTTACAAGCTCACCAGCCATCCCTAATACGACATATGATGCTTTCATCCGTGCCATGTCCTCTGCCTCTTTCACCGCATGTCCAATATTTTCTATTACACTATCAAGATCAATAATTCCGCCACTGTACATATCTCCAAGTCGTTGTTTTTGCTTCCCTACTC
>JBBKXV010000163.1:0-3704 GCA_037969665.1 Candidatus Altimarinota bacterium | reverse complement strand
CTTCCGTGCTAACTCTTGAAGCAAAGGAATTTCTCTTGCTCCATCACCACAACCTAAACTGATTATTGACACACTCTTTGACCGCATGCTCTCAGCAAAGTGTTCAAAGAAAAAATTAGAATATTTAGTACTATTCCCGTACATATGTAATGCTGCAATGTCATCCATTGCATTATAAAAAATTGATGCCCCCTCTCCTAAGTACATCATTGTCATTGGCACAGCTCTATGCCTTCTTAACATTTCAAGTGCATTTTCCTCTAACTCTGTTTCTGCAGTAACTATTTTAATGTCAATAATACTCATGACGATGATTTATAATACCCTGGGCGTAAATTTGCTCTCTCCAATACTGCACCTTTTGTAAATTTAAAAAATGCATCAAAGCAGTCTGATCCTCCTTTAACCTTTAAAAAACTAATTTTGTCTCTCAGAAATTCGTCTGCACACATTTTTTGATATTGTGAGTAACTATCAATTTGCCAAACTACATTGGTAATATCACTGTACAACATACCAAATAGCTCTCCATTAACATTTGCAAATGACTCTGCAATTAAATGCTCCTTGAGAGCATATGCTGAAGTAATATTGGCAGACAATAGATACTCACCTAGGCTCTTCGAAACATGTTGAAGCATGCATGCTTCTCCAAAACATAATCGTTCAATCAGAGGAGCATATATAGCCTGCGTTTCAAATCCCATTCTCACCTGTTTATTGGACATTAGGTGACCCACTGTTGCAAGGTTGTGTTCGCGATCAGCCAACTTCAATAGTAATACACGACAATCTTTCATACCCGCCCAAAGAAAACGTTCTATCTTATCAGTAAACTGGATATCCATCCCAAAAAAATCCTGCAAATTTTTGCTTACTGCATCAACCATAAAACCTACTGACTGTCCAAACACTTCATATATCATCTCTCGTGAGACAACCTCACTATCTTCCACAGTATCATGGAGCAAACCAGCTATCGTAAGCTCATCATTGCCATAGAGACTTGCAAGTCGCGTCGCTACTGCAAAAACATGAGTCACATACGGTTCCCCACTATACCTTTTTTGTCCAAGATGAGCTTTCGTCGCAAGATCTATTGCAGCTTGTAACTGTGGAGAAAGACAAAGTGACCTCAATATGTTTATACTTGTATTCAGTGAGCTTTGAAAAAATCTATGTAGCTTATCATAGCAAAAAAAACTACAAGAATAAAGCAGATTAGTATGTATGGTGTTGTATTTATTGAATAACGCTACGGAAAGAACAGGAAAGTCATTTGCTAGCAACAAAAAAGGGAGCAATTAATTGCTCCCTTTTCATCAAGGTTCTAAATCACTTACCAACGCAAGACTCCCAATTGCTCCAGATTATTCAACCCCGTTGATTTGAGCATTCTCTGAGAGAATGTAAACAAGGTCTCACCGATATAAGCAGTACGGTCGATACGTGCCATATAGTCTCTCTGATCTTCGACTCTTGGCAATATGTCCACTGGCTCATCACCATTGAATGGCTTCTGAGTATTGACCGCAGCTCCCTCGTGCTCCACCTTACCCTTGAGAGCAATACTATTTTTATCTATAGAAAACACCATGGCACCTTGAAAATCAATACCAGTCCTATAGCTCTTTTGCTCAGTGATAGGCAATACCAAGAGATTTTTTTCCTTTGAAAAGAGTACTGCCTTGTGATCATTTAATGCATCTGAGTATGTTCCTTCGCCCTCCACAATGTATTGTGCATTTTCCTTGGGGTTGGATACATCTGAGACATCAAACAGTGAGATCTTCACACCCTGTGCTTGTACATTTCCAAACTTATTTTCATCAGCGTCTCGACCAACACCTATGATATGGTTTTGATCATACGGATGGAGATAGTTTGAAAACCCAGGTATCTTGAGCTCTCCAAGAACCTTTGGTTCTGTAGGGTTTTTGAGGTCGATAACAAACAATGGATCAACTTGTTTAAAGGTCACCATATACGCTCTGTCCTGCATAAATCGTACAGAGTAGATACGTTCACCCTTTGCTAGTCCTGTGAGACTACCTACTACCTGCATATCCTTATTGAGTACGTACATATTATTATCTGATTGACTATCTGCCTCATCCACATACTGTGACCAGATCTGGTTCTTAGTAGTGGCAATACGGAAATACTCTCCATCTTGATCCATAGAAAACTGATTGAGTGGAGTACCTACCACTTCTCCACCAGCTTTATACTCTATCTTTCCACCAGCCAGTGAGATCTTGTGAATAACGGTCTTTTGCATTTCCTTTGCCAACTCCGTAAATTGCTTTTTTAGCAATGCCTCTATTTCTTCTTGGACTACTTTTTGCTCCTCCTCTGGAAGTCCCAATACATACTGTTCTGCTAGCTGTCCCTTTTTGTATAGTTTTTCTTTATCTGTGAGGATAAATTCGGAGACAGTATCAATTTCTGTAAGCTTCTTTTGGATAGCCTCTGGCAAACGCTCTTTGAGGTATGTAAGTCCTACCTCGACGGAGACTTCGTTTTCATCGATATACTTTCCATAGGTCATATAGAGATGGTCCTCTGAAACATAGAGCTCCCCACTATTTGGCAAGAGGTAGACTTCTCTTTGTGGCTCTCCTAGCTCTCGTACATTGAGTGATGACACCGTGGTCATATTGACTGAGGAGTATGGGAGATCAAAATAGTATGTATATGGAAATGATGTCTCAGCTATTCTCTGATCATCTCGGAGCATCACTGGAACGCCAGGATATGGCTGCCCACCGTAACTATATTTATCTGTGATCAATACAAGTTGTTCACCGATCAATCTTGAGTCTTTATAATTTCCTTCAAAAGAATACTCTGTGAGTTTTTTTGGAGCAGTCTTGTCTGAGGTATCGTAGATCTCTACATAAGAAAACCCATTCCCACGAGGCATTGATCGTAGTGCCGATAATTCATATGCTCCATAGTCAGTACCATAGACTACAAGACGATCTCCTGAGATATACATCCCCTGTGGACGCTCTTCAAACTTGAGCATGCTCTGCTCCTTGAGCTCACTTGGGTTACTTGCATCCACAATGGAGATTTCACTCTCATGGAGGTAGTATAGATTGGTCCCATCGCTCTTCATAATGTCCCCCTCATCTACTCCCTCTACTTGTACATTGGTAGTAGAAAAATCTTCCTCAGTACCTCCCCCCGTAGTTGGCCCACCAGATTTTACCGCCTCTGGGGCCATGGCACCTGTGGTGGACTCAGAGACCATACTATCCATCCGACCTAGTGTCTGTATTCCTCCATTCATACCCCCCTCTGTAACCTGTGTGGTCAAAAAGGTTTTGAACTCCTCTTGGTCTTTAAAACGTTTGATTCGCTGCTGATCCTTGAGCCGTTGCACTAGTGATGGAGATCCATCAGCATTAGTTTGGTTTATTTTATCAGCAATATCTCCCACAATACCATCCTGTGGAGGAGTGGCTGTACAAGAGGAAAAAAGTAAGCTAGAGGCGAGGACTAGCACTGCAATAGGTTGGAATGACTTCATAGTGATCGTTATAATAATGACAACACTATAAGTATATCACGTTTGCGGGGAGGTGCTATTGACTACTTATAAGAGAATGTCTTGATCAACCACTCCAACGCCTCTTTCCCACTCAGAAAAAAAGGACTCGTAGCAAAGGTCACAAAACTAGCCCTCTCCATAGCAT
>JBBKXV010000162.1:0-18460 GCA_037969665.1 Candidatus Altimarinota bacterium | reverse complement strand
GAGTAATGTCGGGTGGTAGAAGATTGAGCTTTAGAGCTACTGTCGTAGTTGGTAATAAAAATGGAAAGGTGGCAGTAGGAATTGGAAAGTCAAATGAGGTGATGGGAGCAATCCAAAAGGCAGTGAGAAGAGCAAAAAAAGTGATGATGGACGTTCCTGTAGTAAATAAAACTATTCCACATCCAATATCTATTAAGTTTAAAAGTGCACGCATCATGTTAATGCCTGCAGGAAATGGTACAGGTATTAAGGCAGGTGGTGCAGTAAGAAAAATTGCTGAGCTTGCTGGAATTACTAACATACTTAGTAAGATTCACGGAACTAATAGTAAAATTACTAATGCAAAAGCTATGATCTTGGCATTAGAAGTATTAAAGGCAAAGGCAGATCAACTTAGTTTGTCCATCGATGAGCCTTCAAAGAACGCACCAACTCCAGAGCGAAGAGGTGGTCCAAGACCAAAGAAAGACTGGAAAAAGCCTGCACCAAAAAGACCAGCTCCCGTAGCTGTTCAAAAAGCAGAGAATGCTCCAGTGGTTGCAGCTACAGAAAGCGCAAAGCCAGAAGAGAAGCCAACAGCATAGGCTACACATTATAAGTATTACTAATTTACGTACATCGGCATGAGAACCACAAAAATACAGCACGGAAATAAGCTCGTCAGTAAGAGCAAACGTGTTGGAAGAGGTAACGGATCAGGGGCAGGAGCAAAGAGTGGTAGAGGACAAAAAGGACAGCTCAGTAGAACTGGTGCTAGCATCCTTGGTACATTTGAGGGAGGACAAACTTCATTTATGATGAAGGTGCCTAAGCTTAAAGGGTTTCGACCACCAAACAAGATTTACTATACTCCTGTAAACTTGAGTAGGTTGGAACAAGCCTTTGATGACGGAGCAGTGGTAGACATTATTGCATTAATTCAAAAAGGATTAGTTCGTAATACTGATAAGAGAGTAAAACTACTTGCGTTTGGAGAAATTACAAAAAAATTGGAGTTACACGTACACAAGGTAAGTAAGTCTGCACAGGCAAAGATAGAAAAAGCTGGAGGTAGCGTGCACATTCTTTCATAAATACATACTATACTCGGATACCATCATGAATTATCTAAAAGAAATTTGGAAGTCAAAGCCACTAAGAAATAAGATATTGTTTACATTTGCCATTGTTGCTGTGTATAAGTTGTTAACTCATATACCAGTTCCAGGTGCAGATCATGATGTTATGAGAGCTCTAGTACAAAGGACTGAAACACTTGGTGCTATAAGTGCGTTGATGGGTGGAAGTCTAGAAAACTTTTCTATTGTTCTTATGGGACTATCCCCATATATCAATGCCTCTATTATAATACAGTTGCTTACGGTAATTATCCCAAAGCTAGAAACACTTTCAAAGGATGGGGCGAGGGGTCAGAAGCTCATTACAAAATATACAAGGTGGATCACTCTGCCATTGGCATTTTTGCAGTCATATGGAATGATTCTGTTATTGAATAACCTTAACTACTCACAAACAGGTCTTAATGTCATAGACAGCTCTATGATACTACCTGCGATGATTACGGTTACAGCAGGAACATTATTTATAATGTGGCTAGGTGAAATTATTACTGAAAAAGGAATTGGAAATGGAGTATCTATGATTATCTTGATCTCCATTATTTCCACTATGCCTCAGTACATTGCAAACAATATTTCTCTTGCATCAGCAGATGATACAAAGATCTACTCACTGGTACTTCTATTGGCCGTTACGGTAGCATTGCTAGTCTTTATAGTATGGTTTACTGAGGCACAGAGAAATGTGCCAGTGACATATACTGGTCATGGAGCAAAGGGTGCAGAAAAATCTGCTATACCAATTCGGCTTAACCAAGCAGGTATGATACCAATTATCTTTGCTGTATCTATGGTGACGTTTCCAAGTATTGCTGCTCAGCTCATGCAATTGTCATCAAATCCGACAATGCTAAGTATTTCAGATTTTATCATGAGAAACTTTAACCCTCAGGCGCCAAACGTATGGTACGTTTCACTATACTTTTTTCTAGTCTTCTTCTTTGCTTTCTTTTATGTGAGTATCATGTTTAAGCCTGAGCAAATTGCTGAAAATCTTCAAAAACAGGGTGGTTTTATACCTACAGTACGTCCAGGAAAGGAAACAGTCGCATACCTATGGTCACTTTCTGGAAAGTTAACGTTCTGGGGAGGTCTCTTTATTGCACTTGTGGCAGTATTCCCATACTTGTTTGATTACTTTTCCAATCAGGCAGGCTCAGGTAGCGTACAATTGCTGATCTCTGGAGCTGGACTGATCATTATCGTGGGTGTTTTTCTAGAGATAGTACGAAAGATAAAAGTGGAGCTATTTACAAAGGATTACGATAAATTTTACTAGACTTAGGTATAATGGACATTGTATTGTTTGGATTACAGGGTGCAGGAAAGGGTACACAAGCACAAAAAATGTTAGAGCACCCAGGGTTTCACTACTTTGCCCCAGGTGCTTCTTTTCGTGAAATCTTAGAGAGTGGACATGACAATCCTCAGTATACACATATAAAAGAGGCACTTACGAAAGGAGAGTTGGTTGATGATAAGCTTGTTCTTGAGCTTGTTCGTGAAAAAATAATTGCCACCCCTGCAGAGGATACCATTATCTTTGATGGATTTCCAAGGACAGTGCATCAGCTAGAGCGACTTATTGAATACCTTGAGCTTACGAAAAGGGATTTTATAGGTGTGTACTATGATGTACAAATCAAAGAAACCCTGAGGCGAATTGAGTATCGTAAAATCTGTGGAGCATGTTCACATATAGAGTTATCACTTAGCTCTGAAGTGTGTACAAAGTGTGGTAAGCCATTAGAAAAAAGAACAGATGATACAAAGTTTGAAAGTGTTTTAGAACGATTGGCTACTTTCTTTAAGGGTACATTTCCTATTTTAGCTGAGCTCATGAAAAAAGATAAACTACTTCTCATTGATGCTAGTAAACCCGCTGAGGAGGTGTATACCAGTACAGTAAATGCGTTGAGGTCAAGAAAGGTAGCTTTTCCTGAGTAAATGAAAAATAAAAAAGGATTGTCATATGTGTCCAATTCGTGTAGATTCTCTTTACTTTTGTTTAAGAATACGCAATGAAAAAAGAGGAATTACCAGAGTTTGATGCAGTGATAGAGCGCGTATTAGGGGGAGGACGCTTTGAAGTAAAAGTGATCTTGGCAGAAGGAAAAGAAATGCTTAGAACCGCAATTATGTCTGGGCGAATGAGAAAGTTTTACATTAAGGTGGTTCCAGGTGATATGGTAAAGGTGTCTATACCATTGGCTGGAGAGATTGTTAGAATAACATACCGCTACCCTGTAAATAAAGCAAAGGTCAGAGACTAACTTACTTTTATAATAATTTAGACATATGAAGGTCCGAACATCAGTAAAACCAATTTGTGATAAGTGCAGAGTTATCAAAAGAAACCGAAAAGTGATGGTTATCTGTGAAAATCCAAAGCACAAACAAAGACAAGGTTAAATTTATACATTTATTAATTTAGAACAATGGTACGTATAGCTGGAGTTACATTACCAAAACATAAGAGGGTTGAAGTTGCGCTAACTTATGTATTTGGAGTAGGACGACCTACAAGTAAAAGGCTTTTATTAAAGCTGAATATTAACCTTGATACAAAGGTAGATAAGTTAACTGAAAATGAGATAGAGCTTATACGTGCTGAGTTAAAAACATATATTGTCGAGGGTGAAAAGAGACGAGAGGTTGCTCTCAATATTAAGCGTCTGATGGACATTAGTTGTTATCGAGGTATTAGACATCGAAAGGGACTGCCGGTGAGGGGTCAGAGAACAAAGACCAACTCCAGAACAAGAAAGGGTAAGAAGAAGACAGTTGCAAATAAGAAGAAGGAAGGTTAAAAGGATAGTTTTATTTAATACAGATAACGTTTACGTTTATGGCTAAGGTATCTAAGAAAAGTAAAAAAGCTAGGAGAACGGTAGAGCATGCAAATGTGTACCTAAAATGTACTCTAAATAACACTATTGTCAGTGTTGCAGATCTAGATGGAAATGTCTTAGTTCAGTCTAGTGCTGGAGCAGCTGGGTTTAAGGGTACAAGAAAATCTACACCCTATGCGGCTCAGTTAGCTGCTGAGGCAGCCATGAAGACTGCTGCATTGCACGGTATTCAAAAGGTAGATATAACTATCAAGGGATACGGAGTGGGAAGAGATCAGTCACTACGAGGTGTCTCAGCTTCAGGAGTAGAAATACTTTCTATTACTGACAGTACACCAGTTCCTCATGGTGGATGTAGAAAAAAGAAGGTGAGAAGACAGTAAAAAGTCTTGATATACTTTATTTCAGAAATTAATTTACGTTATGCGTTATACAGGTCCTAAAGCTAGATTGTGCCGAAAAGAAGGAGTAAACCTCTTTGGTACAGAAAAGTATGCTAAAATTTTAGCAAAGCGTCCAAGTATTCCAGGAGTACATGGTGGTAAGCGTTTTAGAAAAGTGTCTGAATTTGGACAACAGTTGAGACAAAAGCAAATTGCTAAAAGAATGTTTGGTTTGTCAGAGAAACAATTCAGAAAGTATTTTGATAAGGCAGCTCGCTCTAGTATGACTACTGGTGAAAAGCTTCTTGAACAGCTAGAAAGAAGACTAGATAATGTTATCTATAGAGCAGGATTTGCTATGACACGAATGCAGGCAAGACAGTTTGCATCTCACGGTCTACTTACTGTTAATGGTAAGAGAGTAAAAGTCCCATCCATCGAACTTGGTGTTGGAGATGTTGTAGAGGTGAGAGAAAATAAGAAATCCTCTCCTATTTTTCAGCGTAACCAAGAGACATTAAAAACATATAAAGCACCTAAGTGGCTTGAGTCAAATACAAGAAAACTGTCAGTTGCAGTTACAGCACTTCCAGAAAAAGATGACTTTGAGCATATCATCAATACACAAGCTATTGTTGAGTTTTACTCTCGTTAAAGTAAGGGTTAGCTATTACTTATTATTTGCCTTTCATCATCATGCATCAGATACACAATGAAATAGGATCTCCAAAAGTTCTTACCATGCCAATTAGTGGAGATAATCATGTTATGTTTATCTTTAAGCCATTACCACCTAGTTATGGACACACACTTGGTAGTGCTATCAGAAGAACATTGTTATCATCCCTACCTGGTGCTGCAGTGACTGGAGCACGAATCAAGGGAATTGCTCATGAGTATACAACAATACCTGGAGTAAAAGACACTATCTTGGATATTCTTCTTAATCTTAAGCATCTTAGAGTTAAGAAGTACTCAATGGAACCAGTTTTTCTTGAACTTAAGGTAAAGAAACAAGGAATAGTAACAGCAGCAGATATCAAAACAAACTCAGATGTAGAGATTATCAACAAAGATCTTTACATTACACATATTGATGACAAGAGCGTTGAACTTGATATGCAAATTAAAATTGAGAAGGGCGTAGGTTACAAGTCAATTCAAGAACTGAAGAAGGAGAACAACGATCCTTCTCTAATCTTAGTAGATGCAAGCTTCTCTCCAGTGGTGAGAGTTGCCTATACTGTACAGTCAGACCGTGTTGGACAAAGAACCGACCTAGATGCAATGGAACTAGAAATCTTAACAGATGGTACAGTGACTGCAGAGGACGCACTCAAGTTTGCAACAAATATGCTTACTTCATACTTCGGACTCTTTAATAAAGACGGTATCATTGTGGAGGAAGGGTTTGTAGCCAACGTAGATGAAATCCTTGTAAAGGAGCAAGAAGAAAAGGAAAAAGAGATAGAGAAATCAAAGGAGACATATACTCCAATTGAGATTCTCAACCTTTCTCCACGTACACTAAATGCTCTGATCAATGGTGGTATTGGATCTATTGAACAGCTCACTAAGTGTACAGAAAGCAAGCTATCAAACCTAAGAGGGTTTGGAAAGAAGGCAATGAACGAGGTGAGAGATGCATTGGCACTCAAAAACCTCAAACTATTTGGAGACGAATAATTTTTACTATAACGTTAATCTTTACATTACCAGTATGCGCCATAGAATAAGCACAAGTAAACTAGGAAGAAAGACCAGCCATAGAAAGGCACTTCTTCGTAACCTCATGACTGCATTGATCTTACATGAAGCCATTGAGACAACACACACAAAAGCTAAGGTATTAGAAAGTACTTTTGCTGAATTTTATACAAAGGTACGAAAGCAAACTGCTTTTAATAGAGTACGAGCGGTAAAGTCTGTAATTTATGGAGATGCTGCAGGAAAGAAATTTCTTGAAGTGGTTCTTCCAAAGTATGAGGCAAGACCTTACGGAATTACCCGGGTAGTAAAGCTGTATCGAAGAAAGGGTGATGATGCACTAATATCCAAGGTAGAACTTGTATAAATAACTTATTTGAAAGAATTCACACGATCCACATGAAAACAACAACTCCTAAAGTAAAGGGAACACATGATAGACACTGGTATCTCATCGATGCAAAAGGTCTCACACTAGGAAGAATAGCAACAAAAGTAGCTGATCTTTTACAAGGAAAACATAGGCCAGAGTTTAGTCATCATTTAGATATGGGTGATTATGTTGTAGTACTCAATGCAAATAAATTCCATGTTACAGGTAACAAAATGGAGGAAAAACTATATTACAGACATTCTGGATACCTAGGTAACCTCAAGTCTCAGACTCTTGCAGAAAAACTAGAAAAAAAACCAACTCATGCTTTGGAGCTTGCTATCTCTGGAATGCTACCAAAGAATGCACTACGAGCAGGAAGAATGGATAGACTAAAAATATATGCAGGAACGGAGTACAAGGAAGAGGCGCAAAAGCCTGAGGTTATCACACTTTAATTCAACGTAAATAATCATTATGGATTTCACAGGAAGAACATATCATTACGGATATAGTAAAAGAAAATCATCTAGTGCACGAGTACGTATCTATGAAGGTACTGGTACTATCATTATCAATGGAAAGGATTACAAGGAGTATGTAACTGATCCGTATTTACATGATGTACTCATGTTTCCACTTAAGCTTACTGGCCTACTAAAAGGAATAGATATCAGTGCTATGGTGAGAGGTGGAGGAAAATCTGGACAAGTAGATGCTATACGCTCAGGTATATCACGAGCTCTTCTCTTGATGAATGAGGAGTTAAAGCCTCAGCTACGTGCAGAGGGACTACTTTCTATCGACTCACGAACAGTGGAGAGAAAGAAACCAGGACTACGAAAGGCAAGAAAGTCTGCTCAGTGGTCAAAGCGTTAATCACTGGAAGATCATTCAGATATATAAAAAGAGCCTTAGGGCTCTTTTTTGTGCAATAAATAGCAGGCAGGTTAGAGATGCCATTATGAGGACAACGTATTATTGTCTTTATATGTCTCTGTATACTTCTCCATTGCGTGAGCCCTTGTAAGTCTCGTCACGTCACGTTTTACGTCCTCATAGGCGACTACAAGCTTAAATACGATGTATGAGAGTAGACCTATAAGAGTGATAAAGATAGCATTGACGTTGCTCTTAATTCCAAGAGACAAAGAAAGTTGCTTTGTAATACTTGGAAATACGGCAATAATAGCTATTCCTCCCCAAAAAATAACCCACGCAAGAAACTCACGAATAGTTTTTTCCTTACGCAGATAATGACTACCAGCCTTTAAAATCAGAAGTAGGCAGAGGGCAGGTACAATGATTTGATAGAGTGCGATATTCATATTTTTGTCAGGCTACGAACTACAAGTTTTCCAGCTGTTTTAAGACCAGTGGCAAAGTTTTGTCCTTTGCGCATACTTTCCTTGGTATAAAAGACACGTACACCCACTTCTTTAATACGGAGCTTATGGTAGCCAGCCTCACGAATCATTTCACTACAAAACTCATACCCATTGGTATGTAAAGTAATACGATCTAATGCTTTTTTCCCAAGTGCTTTAAATCCAGACTGTGAATCCTGAACGCGCGTTCCAGAAAGGAAGAAGGTGAGGAGTGATGCAACAATATTGTAGCATCTTCTTATGATTGGTATCTTATTATTCTTGATAAATCGGTTTCCTATCACCATGTCATATTCTTCATGGATGATAGGGCATACTAGTTTCATGCAATCATCAGGAGTAAACTGGCTATCTCCATCAAGAGTGATGATGATGTCTACATTCTCCTGACGGGCCACAGCCATACCTGTGGTGATAGCAGCCCCCTGTCCTCTATTGATAAGGTGAGATATGACGCGTGCCCCCGCAAGTCGTGCGATTTCAGCACTGTTATCTGTAGAACCATCATCTACCACAAGAATATTTGAAAAACCAGCATTGATGGTATCTTGTATGACTTGCCTGATGTGAGAGACCTCATTATAGATTGGAATAATAACGAGGATATTCAAATGAGAGATATCCTTTATAATATGTTGTTCCTTGCAGAGTGACTTCGTATTAAACATAATTTGGAGTGTATTCTGTAGTTTACATAAGGCGATGCTTATCTTATACTCACAGCATCATACTGTCTATAGGATGTCCATGAAGAGTGCAATAATACAGGTAGGAGTGGGTTTGAGCATGTTGATTGCACTCCTCTTTTGGTTTGGGTTTATGTTTGGAAACACGGCAGCTTCTTTCCCCTCCGTCATGGGAATACCTGCTGAGTATTGGGGGTTAATCTGGCTGGGTATTATAGTATCCGCAGGAGCATGGCTCTATTCGGCTGTCAGTGGAAAAAAAGAAGTAACATGGACAGTGTCCCCCTTGGGCATAGTCGGAGTGGTAGTGATATTGGTGCTCTGTGCACTGCCTATACTTATCATATGTGGACTCTCAGCTTTAGTTGATGATCATGCCTTGCCTATCTCTATGAAAGTAGGGGCATTTGCAACAGCGCTTGAGGTGGTATTTGGAGTAAAAACATCACTAGATTGGGGAGGGGTGATAGTGAGCGCAGTTAGTACCACTTGGCTGCATCTCTGGTTTATTATTCAGCTCATAGTAGGTAGTCTGGGACTTGGACTGTGTGTGAGATACTTACTTCCAAAACAATCCTCCCGAGGGAGTATTGTATTGTTTAGTATTGGTGGGGGATTGACTATCATACAGGTCCTACTATTTGTACTGGGTGTCTTTGGGTATATTGGGAGACTACCTGGAGGTGTTTCACCCCTCTTCCTACTTTTTTTGATTGGGTTTGGTGTATTGATTTGGAAGGGAAGAGATCTGTGGGTGGAAAAAGTTGTACTAAAGGTTTCTCCTCTCAAAGTAATGTTATGGGTTATCCTATTTGCCGTGGGAGTAACGACATTAGCTCACCTTATGAGGCCTATCCCCATTGGATGGGATGATACCAGTGTCTATATGAATATCCCCCGTCTCTTGGCAGGTGGAGGGGAGCTGGTTACAGGATATGGAATGCATAATTGGGGACTGATCATGAGTTTAGGATTTCTAGAAGGAAAGGCTAGTTTTGCTCTTGTGGCATCATCTATTGGTGGTTTTCTTAGTCTACTTGCATTATATATTGGTATCCGTGAAACTTCTGACGAGGATAATCCTACTATAAGCCTCCTCTTGGTAACAGTGCTGGCTGTGACGCCAATGTTTTTGTTTCAGCTGGGTGAGGATCTCAAGGTGGATTTGGCCATGCTCTTTTTTTCTATATTAGCAATAGTGCTGACGATGCTGTGGTCCAAAAAGGGAGAGTACAGGACATGGCATGTGGCAGTACTTATAGGGATGTTTCTGGGTATTGCTGTGGGTATAAAAGTTACTGCTGTATTGGTTCTGCTGTATGTTGGTGTGCTTATTGCATTGCGTGCAGGAGGTATCCGTCTGTTTGCTTCAGTGCTTTTGCTCTTTGGTGCGGGGGTGCTGGTAGGTGATCTGGTTAGCTTTTCAGGAGTGGTACTAGATAGTACACTGCGGTATGGAGTAGGTGCTGTATTAGGTATTCTTGGAGTGGGCTTACTTACTGGAAAAACCATTCATTGGAAGTTAGCAATCCATGGCATATTGGTGCTTGCTCTTACTGGAGCATTGGTACTACCTTGGGTGGGGCTCCATTACCACTCACTTTGTGAGGTAGAGTGTTCGCACATCAGTAGTGAAGGATTGCTGTTTGGAAAAGCCGATGCGCCTATACTTCCTATGACTCCAGTAGGAGAACAGGGAGAGAGCAGTGACGCGACCTTGTTATCCCTTGATGTTCGCAAGGAGGGAGGTGCAAAGGTAGAGGAAGTAGCAAGATATCGTGGGTTTGATCAAGGTATGCTTCACTATCTTTCCTTACCTTTTGATGTGACCTTTTCCAAAAATATATCTGGAGACTATGTCACAGTGGGTTGGGTCTACCTTGTGCTTATTATCCTAGGTGGGGTTGTGATTGCATATAGAGGAGAAGACAGTAGGTGGAGAAATATATTGCTGGCACAGATGGGCATAGTTATACTCCTAGTTACTGCAGAGAGCATACTCCCAAAAGTCCCAGATTGGGGAGCGCTATTGCTACCACTAGCACTATACACACTTGTTGTCACAAGTGTTTGGAAGCTAAGAGGTGATAAGACCATGGATCATCATGCTCATGTCTATATTGCTATAGTAACATTTGGACTTGCCTGGGTATTCTTAGGGAGCGGTGTGCCATGGTATGGTATTGCAGGCTTTGCTTTACTTCTTTTGCTCGGAGGAAGGATCTTAGAGTCAAAATCTCCTAGCTCAACAGTGATGGTTGCTATGTTGGTATGTATGTGGGTTGTTCCACTTTCTATCTATCGCTTTACTATGACTGCTACTCACCAAGTGGTACTTGGCATAATTGAGGGAAAGGTAACATTGGATCAGAAAGAAATACGGTCCTTTGACCATCGTCAGTTTGTACTGTATAAGGCGGGACTGCTTGATGATGACCAAGCATTTCAAGCTATGAATCCAGCATATTTTGAGGCTGGTGAGTACTTTAACCAACATAAAGAGGGATACATCTATCGAGTAGGTACACTGTTGCCATATTTCATAGAGGGAAACAATAAGAGGATGCTTACAGACAATCAGCTAGACCTTTTCTTGGAAAGATATGTGAGACATGGCTCTGTAGAGGGCTTTGTGTCTGAGTTACAAGAGGGTGGGTTTGCATATATTATTTATGATCAAAATACATCAAGCATAGATCAAACAGGAAAGAATACGCTTAAAAGAAAGGCAATGCTCTTTGAAGAAGTCCTTTCAGAGCAAAAATATTTTGATAAGGTGTATAGTGGCGGAGGATTTGAAATTTATAACGTACTGTAAGAGATGATCATTGAACATATTCAGCAAGCTATATTTGATACGGTAGAAAGCATGCACCCAGGATTACTCGCAAAAGAGGCTATCGTGGTTGCAGTACCGAAGCACAAGGGAATTGGAGACTTAGCTTCTCCAGTGGCCATGCAGCTAGCAAAGCTCCTCAAAACATCACCCTTAGAAGTGGCAGAAAAAATTGCCGTAGAGTTACGGGGACATGAGGATATTGCGCAGGTACACGTTGCAGCTCCTGGGTTTGTCAATATTACCGTAACCAATGAATGTCTTTGCCGGTCCTTGGAAGCCTTGGATCCTAGTACTCCAGTAACATATGGTGGTGGTAAGCAAATTATATTGGAATATGCTGCGCTCAATGTAGCAAAGCATGCCCATATTGGGCATATTCGTAACATTGCTATAGGTGAGTCTTTGCACCGTATGTTTGAATACCTTGGGTATAATGTTCATACTATCGATCACGTGGGTGACTGGGGGACTCAGTTTGGAAAGGTGCTCTATGCAGTGGAGCATTGGGGAGATAAGGCAGTCATTGAAAAAGACCCTGTGGGGGAGCTCAATGACCTCTATGTCTTGTTTCATCAAAAGTCCCATGAAGATGACACCTTAGATGATCAGGCAAGAGCTATTTCCAAGGCGTTAGAGGATGGAGATGCACACTATAAGAAACTGTGGCAATGGGTGGTAGATATCAATGTGGGAGCAATAGACAAGATGTTACAAGGAATGGGAGTACACTTTGATGATCACACAGGGGAGTCTTTCTACTTGGATAAAGTGGAGGACTCCTTTGCCGCTATGGAAAAAAGTGGAATTCTTACGCATAATGCTGATGGCTCTGTGGCAGTCAACTTTGAAGAGTTGGGTGTAAACCTGCCCTCCTGCCTGGTACAGAGAAGTGATGGAGCAACACTGTATCTGACAAGAGATATTGCTACGGTGGAGTACCGTCTCACGACATACCAGCCTGAGCGTATTATCTATGTCGTTGGCGATGATCAATCCTTGCATTTCAAACAACTGTTTGCCATCGCAAAGCTGATGAAGATGGGGGAAGGAGTAGAAATCAAACATGTAAACTACGGTCTAGTCCTCTTGCCAGAAGGAAAAATGTCTACACGAAAGGGAACTGTGGTCACCGCAGAGGAAGTATTGGCGGAGGCTATAGAGCGTGCACGGGAAGTAGCTGAATCTCATGGCACTGAGCATACTGAAAAGTTTGTACAGGAGCTTGCGTATGGTGCTCTCAATTACACTATGCTTAGTGGGCAAACTCATGCGAACCTGACCTTTAGATGGGAGACAGCTCTGAGTTTTGAAGGTAATAGCGCTCCATATTTACAATACGTGCATGCTCGGACATGTTCTTTGCTTGCTAAGGCGGAGCTAGTTTCGGGTAAATGTGCTGGTGAGGTAAGCGAGCATGAGCGCATCTTGGTTATTCACCTTTCTAGGTTTGAGGAAACTCTGATCCAAGTGTGTGCTGAGTATCGCCCCAATATGCTCTGTCAGTACTTGTATGATTTAGCCTCATTGTTTAACTCTCTCTATAACACTACAAGAATACTTGATGCAGGAGAGCAAGATAAAGAGCGTCTTTTGCTGATCACTAGTATGGTACAGCAGACTATGACAAAGGGGTTGGAGCTCCTCAATATTGCTGCACCGGAAAAGATGTAGGGAGGTAATTGATGAGTTAAGGAATTAATGGATGGATGAAGTACACAAAAAACCTCTATAAACATGTAGAGGTTTTTTGTGATGTGCTCACATCTACTCAAAGGCCTTTGCCACGGCGTCAGCTACCCTAGGGTCTAGCACGTCTGGTAGTATCTGCCCTGTGGTGGGTGCTTCCACTAGATCGGCTAGATACTGTGCAGCTTTGGTAAGGTGAGTAGTGGTAATATCCTTACTTCCGGATGCCAAGGCGCCTTTAAACAGTCCTGGGAAAACCAGAGCATTATTGACTTGGTTTGGAAAATCAGAACGTCCTGTTCCAACTACTTTTGCGCCCCCCTTGAGTGCTTCTTCTGGCATGATCTCAGGAGTGGGGTTGGCCATAGCAAGGACAATTGCATCAGTATTCATGGTTTCAATGTCTGCAGCCTTGAGAATATCTCCAGCACTTACACCTATAAATACATCTGATTTTTGTAGTGCATCATGTAGTCCTCCTGTCATGTTGGATAGGTTGGTAGACTCCAGCATGGCCTCTTTGTCAGAATTTAATCCATCTCTTCCTTTGGAGATAATTCCTTTACTATCACAGAGGATGAGGTGTTGTACCCCTGCATGTATCAATAACTTTGCGATGGCTATACCTGCAGCTCCAGCTCCATTGATCACCACAGAAATAGTATCAATAGACTTTCCTACAAGTTTCAAACTATTGAGTAGTCCCGCAAGTACCACTGTGGCAGTACCATGCTGGTCATCGTGAAAAATTGGGATATCTAGCTCTGCCTTTAGTCTTCGTTCTATCTCAAAGCACCGTGGTGCAGAGATATCCTCAAGGTTGACTCCACCAAAGCTAGGAGCTATTTGTTTGACAAAGGTAATGATTTCCTCAGTGTCCTGGGTATCTATACAGAGTGGTATTGCATCTACCCCAGCAAGCTCTTTAAAGAGTACTGCCTTACCCTCCATCACTGGCATAGCTGCCTCTGGACCAAGGTTTCCTAGTCCAAGTATGGCTGAGCCATCAGAAACAATAGCCACTGTTCGACCCTTCATAGTAAGTGTACGTGCAAGGCTTTTGTCTTCACCGATAGCCTTGGACACCGCAGCAACGCCTGGTGTGTAGATGGTAGAAAGATCTTCTTTGCTTGTAACCGTAGTGAGAGAAGCCACCGCTAGCTTTCCCATATGTTTTTTATGGAGCTCTAAGGCTCGTGTATTGTAATCCATGATCTTGAAATATGTATAAAAAAAGATACGACATCTAGTGTGTCGTATCTTTCTCTTATTTGCAAGAGCAGGGTGTAGCCGAAGTTACTTATGCTCGTCTACTTCGCTCACCTCCTGAGGATCGTGACGCACCTCTACCACCACGATCACCACCTCTAGATGAGGTGGAAGATGACCCTCCACGACCTCCTCTGTCGCCACCTCGGCTTCTACTACCTTGGTAACCGCCTCTATCTCCTCCGCCAGATCTTCTGCTTCCTCCACGACCTCCTCCACCACCACTAAACTCACGACGCTCTCGAGTTGGTGCTACTCTTGATGGGTTGACCACAAGAGGGATTCCTTCAAAGGCTACCTTGTGGAAGGCATCTGCAACCTTTGGTCCATAGGACTCTTCTATTTCAAAAATAGTATTTGCTGACTTGACGTCAATGGTACCAATATCTGCTTGCTTGATAATTGGGTGCTTGTTGATGAGATTGAGTAGGTCCTTTTTCGTAAACCCGTGCTTGCTACCAATATTGATGGCAAAGTTACTGTACGAACCAGCTCTTTCTCTCGTTACACGTTCTCTTCCCCCTGCAGCGTTGGCATTGAGGTCTGGAGCATTTTTATAAAACTCAAGAAACCGTCCAAACTCTACTGAAACAAGCTTTTTGATCAAGCTCTCTCTATCGAGATGCTCTAGTTTTTCATAGATATGTGGCAAATACTGATCCATCTCTCCAGCCACAGGGTCAGTAGCGACGAGGTCATCGATGATATGTAGCAGCTGTGCTTTACACACATCCTCTCCAGTTGGGATACTTTCCTTTATAAACGCTTTCTTTGTAGTTCTCTCTAGTGCTTTGATCTTATGTTGCTCACGCATATTGATGATACTGAGTGACACTCCACTATTTCCAGCTCGTCCTGTACGTCCACTTCTATGGACATAGACTTCATTGCTATCTGGCAAGACGTAGTTGATCACATGAGTGAGCTCTGCAATATCTATACCTCGTGCTGCGACGTCTGTAGCCACAAGGAGGTGTACTTTTTTAGCTCTAAACCTCTTCATGACATGGTCACGCTGTGATTGTGACAACTCACCATGGATAGCCTCTGCCTTGTAATGAGCTGCGAGTAGCTTATCTGCAACATCAGCAGTTTCATTTCGAGTGCGACAAAAGATGATACCATAGATATCTGGATTCATATCCACGATTCGCTTTAGTGCTGCAAATCGATCCTTTGCATGAGTGAGGAAGTAGTGGTGAGTAACATTATTACTTGCCTCATTACGCTGTGCTATCTCGATTCGTTCTGGCTTATTCATGTACTGACCTGAGATACGCTCTATTTCTTTTGGCATGGTTGCGGAAAAGAGAAGCGTCTGTGTTTTTGCCCCAGTATGCTCAAGGATAAAGTCTAGGTCTTCTTTAAATCCCATGTTTAGCATTTCATCTGCCTCATCAAGGACGAGCCATGTGATGCTTTCTAGGTCAATTTTTTTTCTATTGATAATATCCATAAGTCGCCCAGGAGTACTGACGATGATCTGTGGATTTTGCTTGAGTGCTCTCAGCTGAACATCTATTCGCTCTCCACCAAAGACGGCGGTTACTTTTAATCCTGAAATACAAGAGGCATATGCCTTCATATTTTTAGCTGTTTGCATACAAAGCTCTCTGGTAGGACAGAGGATGAGTGCTTGTATATGAGTAGACTTTGGATCTATCTTATCGATGATTGGGAGTCCAAAGGCAGCAGTTTTACCCGTACCTGTTTGTGCCAATGCAACAAGATCTCCCTCACTTTTTAGTAAGAAGGGAATACTTTGTGCTTGTACGGGAGTTGCCTCCTTATATCCTAGGGTATCTAGCCCTGAGAGTACCTTTTCTGAAAGTCCTAACTCTTGGAATGTTGTCATTCGTTGTGTTTATCATATATATGTTCCGCGCTTCCCGTATTGCCTGGACGTTGTTGCGCTGGCTGGGATTGCCCTGTGGTGCGCTTGAACAGTATATAAGCAACGTGTAACCCGAAGTGGACCTATCATAGGGGAAAAGATGACAATGTCGAGGTTTTATTGTTTTGTGTTATGGAATGGGGTGAGTTCTTGTCAATGTTAGGGGTATTAAATAGAGAGTAGCACATGAGTTCATGTGTAGGCTGCCCGGTAACTGCTTTGGTGGTGCCTAATTTGTGCATCTTTAGGTTATTGTGATGTACTCATACGATTACTTTGAACCATACACCATGACCATAGAAAACCAGTCAGACTACCCAGTATCTCAGCAAAAGTCTCTACTAGAGCAGGAGTCAAAGTACACACCACGTGTACTGAATGATGCACAAAAACAAGACAGGAGTAATGAAGAGAGAGCGAGTGCAGAAGAAGCAAGTGAATTATTATTAGCAATGAACCAAAGAACACAGGAGCCCAAGTTAGATAACGTATTTCACCCTAGGGGGAAAATTTCTTTCTATGGCACTCGAAAGGATGGTTTTGGGTTTGATTCAGGTAAGATGATAACAGCTTCAGGTGCTACATTTAAACCTATGGAGAATGTAGCTGCACATATGGGTTTGCCATTTGGGACAGAGGTTCGTGTGACTAATCCTGAGAATCAAAAATCAGTAGTTGTTAAAGTTATTGATCGTGGTCCATCTGTAGCTGATCGAGAGTTTGATCTCTCTTATGGAGCGTTTAAAACTATTGCTGACCCAAAGAAAGGAGTAATAGATGCAGTGTTTACAATTGTTTCAAAGCCAAAGCCACGGAAGGCATAGTGATTTACCATTATTTTTTTGAGAGCTTTTAGTAACATATTATGGACAATCCTACCTTTGAGCACCTCGTTAAACAATCAGTGCCAGATATAGAGCTAGATAAATGCGCGCATATCAATGTTGGCGTCCATTGTCATGTTATTATCACAACAGGGCGTCGGGTGATAAAAATCCCAACGGGACAACAGCAACTGTCATTGATCAGGGATGAGCAAGAGACGTTGGAGTATCTGCAACAACATATTTCGACACATATTGCTCGTATCCTCAACGTGATCCCTTCTCAAGAGGCACCTGCTGGTTATATTGTCGAAATGGAGCATGCGAAGGGGAATGAGCTTTATCCCAAGGACATGGAGAAATATACAGAGAGTGAATTAAAGCATCTGGGGCAAGATATTGGTAAAGTGTTTATTGAGCTCCATGCAATTCAGCCTCCCCTTTCTTTTAAGGCAAGGCATATCCCTATTCCTGTGATCGAGGAAGAACTGTCCCTTATGAAACAATCTGTTTACTGGGAATTGCTTGATGATGCTCAACAACAATACTTGGTGAGTATTTATGAGCGAGCTTTACCATACTTTCAGGATGAGATTATAGAGGTGCCGATCCACAATGACTTTGGTATGAACCATGTGTTTACTGAGCAACACAAATTGTCTGCAGTGATAGATTGGGGCAGTTTTCAGGTGGGGGATCCTGCTCGTGACTTTAGGTGGGCTGTGGGTCCACGAAGTATTCATCCACATTGTTTTACTTATGCGTTATCGACATATCTAGACTGCATGAAAACAGATCCTTCATTTTTAGGTCGCGCGTTGTATTATAATGAGTCTAAGGTAATACGTATGTTGTCGAGATCGTATCAGTCTGGAGATATGGAGCGTTTTGAGGAGGCTAGGAAGAGTATTGATGTGTATAGGAGGGATATTGGTTTTTTGAGTGATTTTACTGAGGGAATATTGAAATAGGGCTATGTGCATTATTTAAGTTGTTGATGGCTCGCGGAGAAGGAGTGGAAACTGTCATTGACCGATACAAAGTCCGCTGTCCTACCATTAGACGACTCCAGAATAAGCATGCAATCTAGCACGTGTTTCTCATCAAGGCAATCTCATGATTCAGAACCTACATATATCCCCGTAACGCACGCACGAGTATAAATATTATATCACGCTTTTTCATTGTATGATCCTGCTCAAAAACCATCCGCATATTTCCTGACAGCACAGTACTACTATAGGGGATACCAATTTCTTTATCAGCCCTATGGAAAGAAGTTTTTGAGCTTGGACTTACAATACTGGCAGTATCAACAAGGTTGAGAGTACTTGGTATGTGGTTATTTGATAATACTAGGTTGTGACAGATTTCATGTACGAGAGTTACTTTGACGGTGAATTCCTGGTATGCCCGTAGTAAAATGGGGTCTTCGGAAAAC